>NZ_JALNUM010000049.1:0-45502 GCF_026540795.1 Methylobacterium sp. GC_Met_2 | reverse complement strand
GAGCCGGCCCCACGCTTGCCGGGCGGCCGTGAACGATTTCCAGTTGGCGATCGCGAGGTCGACCGGCGCCAGCGCCCGGGCCGACAGGATCGTGGCGGCGAGCATCACCCCGGCGGTCGCCTCCTCACGCACGACCAGCAGCGCCCCGAGGCCGAGGATGCCGGATTGCAGCAGCGTGCGCAGCAGGCGTGCCGTCGTGCCGAAGCCGATGGCGAGGTCGTTCCCCCGGGTCGCCACGTCGAGGTTCCGGCGCGTCCGGACCTGCCAGATCGACGCGATGCGGGAGCGCATCCCGAGGGCCGAGAGCAGCGGCGCGGTCCGGTGCGCCATGTCGGTGAAGGACCGGCGCTCGCCCGCCACGCGGACGGCCTCCTGGGTGACGGCGGCCGAGGCCCAGTCGGTCAAGACCGTCAGGACGCAGAGGAACAGGGCGCCCCCGGCGATTGCCGCCCCGAGCCAGGGATGGAACAGGAAGCAGACCGCGACGTAGAGCGGCACCCAGGGCAGGTCGAAGAAGGCGCTCACCGCCATGCTCGACACGAAGCCGCGCACGGTATCGAGGTCGCGCAGGGCCTGGGGTCCCTCGTCGCTGCGCGGCATCTCGGAGCCGCGGGCCAGCAGCGTGCGGAAGATCCGGTGGCCGAGGCGCTCGTCGATGAGGCGTCCGAACCGCGACAGGATCCGCGCGCGGAAGATCTCGAAGACGCTCTGGATCACCAGCAGCATCAGCGTGATGCCGGCGAGGCCGACCAGCGTGGCGATGCTCCGGCTCGGCAACACCCGGTCGTAGACCTGCAGCATGAAGATCGGCGCGGTCAGCATCAGCAGGTTGATCAGGCCGCTGACCACCATCACGGTGATCAGGCAGGCGCGCCCGGCTTGGAGGGCGGCCCAGAACTCGCGACGCCTCGCAACATGCAACACGCGCTCGTCGGTCACAGGTACTTCCCCGGTTGCTCGGTGTGGCGCGGCGACGGCGATAACGGCCCCCGCCGCGACTGCGGCGGGGGCTCTCGGCCTCAGAGGCCGAGCAGGTGCAGACCGCTGGTGGTGGTGTGCGGGGTCGGGTCGGTGTGCTGGACATCGGCGTGGCCGCCGAGATCGAGCGTGACGATCCCGAGATCGATGCTGGCGCCATGGGACGCCCCGGCATCGGCCGAGCCCGCATGCGTGGCCGAGACAACGCTGGCGAGCTGGCCGACCAGGGCATCCGCGCCGCCGCCGCTGGTCTGCGGCAGCTGGATGCTGTCACCGCTCAGCAGGTTCGCCGTCGCCAGGCTCGGTTGATCGGCACCCACCGCGACCGCGCTCACCTGAACGGTGTGAGCCGGATCGGCGGAGGGCGTGAGGATCGCGGCGTCCGCCACCGGTGCTGTGGTCGCCGGCCCTGCGGACACGTCGACCAGCGGGTGCGTCCCGGCGCCGCCGTCGCCGATCGTGCCGCCGGTGAGGGTGCCGAGCAGGGTGCCGGCCGCATTTCCGGTGGTCCCGGACCCGACCGAGCCCAAAGCCGTCGTCACCGGGGTCAGGACGCCGTCGAGAACCGCGCCCGATCCCGCGCCACCGCCTGCGGGGATGAGACCCGTCACCGAGCCCAGGACCCCGCCGGCCGCATCCGCGATATGACCGACGTCGCTCACGATCTGCCCCGCTGCCGGCACGCTGCTTCCGGCCAGCACGGACCCGGGCAGGTTGACCACGTCGGTGACGAGGTTGCTCGTCTCGCCGAGCTCGCCAAGGCCCGCCGTGTTGCCGAGGTTGATGACGGCATGGAGCGGGTCGTTCAGCACCGGCACGTCGTGGCCGACCTGCTCCAAGCCGGCATGGACCGTATCGATCAGCGTGTTGGCGACAGCGCCCACCGGCTGAAGGGGGGCGCCGACTCCCAGCAGCGCACCGGTTCCGTTCTGCGCCCCGCCGGTCACGCCGCCGAGGAGGCCGGCGAGCGGATCCGCGGCGTGATCGGCGAGCAGGCCGTCCACCGTGGCGGTCACCGGGGTGAGGAGGCTGCCGACGGCCGGGATGCCGGTCCCACCGCTGCCGAGGCCGCCGACGATGCCGGTCACCCCGTCGAGAAGGCCGCCCGCGGACTGCGTCACCGCGCCGAGATCGCCGAGGATCGGGGACACCGCGCCGAGCCCGTGGCCACCCAGCACGTCGCCAGGCAGACCAACCACGTCGGTGACGAGGTTTCCGCTCGTGCCGAGATAGCCGAGGCCGACCGTCTCGCCGAGGTTGGTCAGGCCGTGGATGGCATCGTTGAGCAGGGGAATCTCATGGCCGAGATTCTCAAGGGTCATGTGAAGGTCGAGGACGCCCGTGTTCGCGAGGTTCATGACCGGGGCGAGGAGCCCATCCGACGCCAGCAGATTGCCGCCACTGACGGCGCCGGTGACGGAGCCGAGCACCGTGTCGGTTGCGCCCAGCACATGGCCGAGGTCGGACAGGACAGGGCTCGCCGAGGCGAGGCCGCCGCCGTTCAGGATCGACCCGGCGACCGGGAGGGTGTCGGTCAGGAGATTGCCCGGCTCGCCAAGATGGCCGAGGCCGACCGTCTCACCGAGGCCTGTGACTCCGTGGATCGGCCCATTCAGCTGTGGGATCGCGTGGCCGACATCTTCGAGCGTCGTGTGGAGATCGAGCACCGTCTGGTTGAGGATGTCGGTCGCCGGCGTGAGGACGCTGCCGGAGCCGACGAGACCGTTGCCGGCGCTCGGCACCGCCGCCACCAAGTCCACCAGCGCATTGGCTGCATCGGTGACATGGCCGGCATCGGCCAGGAGCGGCGCGGCCGTATCGAGACCGGCCGGATTCGCAACGGCGCCCGACAGATCGGTGATCAGGTTGCCGGCCTCGCCGATATGACCCAGGCCAATCGTCTCGCCGAGATTGGTGAGGCCGTGCAGCGGTCCGTTCAGCGGCGCGACGTTGTGGCCGACCGTCTCGAGCTGAGCATGCGTATCGAGGACGATGGTATTGGCGGCCTCGGCCAGCGTGTCGGGAAGAAGCGAGCCGCCCTCGCTTCCCGTGCCGGCGCTGAGCGCCCCCTCGATCTGCGAGGCGATCGGGCCGAGGCTCGCAAGCTGGCCGGTCGAGAGCGCGGTGGACCAGAGCAACGCGCCTGGGCCGACGAGCCATTCGAGCGAGCGCGTGGTCGGGCTGAGGATTGCGAGTGGGGATGACGACATGAGCACCTCCGATTTTCGCCAATAACCGGATATGCAATCTTCGGTTGCTTTTACCTTCGAAAAGTGGTTAATTTCGTGTATCGTAAATTACTTATAGTTGTATTGAATACCGATTTGCTGGGTTGGCCGCGTGCGCACATGACCGAACCGGTATACGCCCAGTCGACAGCGCGCGATCCGCGCGGATGACGCCGCTTGGCGCCATCGGCTCGGATCTTACTTCACGCAAGTACAGGTTTGCCCGGCGTAGTCCGCCCGATCGCGGGCGCATCCGCCAGGCTTCAGCCCACCGGGAGTCCGGCGCGGCTCCGGGCTGTCCGGCCTGCGCACCACCCAGTGCTCAGAGCATCGGCATGCCGCCGGTCACCGGCACCAAGGCACCTGACATGTAGCTGCCCTCTCGGGAGGCAAGCAGCACGTAGGCCGGGGCCAGCTCGGCGGGTTGGCCTGCGCGGCCGAGCGGCGTCTGCGCGCCGAGCTGCGCGATCTGCTCGGGATCCTTCACGATCGGCTGGATCGGCGTCCAGACCGGCCCGGGCGCGACGCAGTTGACCCGAATGCCCTGCGGCGCGAGCAGGTTCGACAGGCCGATCGTCAGGCTCGCAATCGCGCCCTTGGTGGCCGCGTAGATCAGCATGCTGGGATCGGCGACCTTGGCCTGCACGCTCGTGCTGTTCACGATGGCGGCGCCGGGCTTCATGTGGGGCACCGCCGCCTGGGTCAGGTAGTACATCGCGAACACGTTGGCCCGGAATGAGCCTTCGATGTCGGGGGCTTTCAGATCGTCGAGGTCCGCATTCACCACCTGGGCGGCGGCATTGTTCACCAGGATGTCGAGGCGGCCGAACGCCTCCACGGTGCGCGCCACGAGGCTTCGGCAATGAGCCTCGTCACGGATGTCGCCGGGTAGCAGCAGGCAGCGGCGGCCGGCCCTCTCGACCCAGGCCTTCGTGTCCTCGGCGTCGTCCTGCTCGACATCAAGATAGGAGATCGCGACGTCCGCGCCCTCGCGGGCATACGCGATGGCGACGGCCCGGCCGATGCCGGAATCGCCGCCGGTGATCAGCGCGGCCTGACCGACGAGCAGGCCTTTGCCGACGTAGCTCTCCTCGCCATGGTCGGGGCGCGGCGTCATCTTCGTGGTCAGCCCCGGACGGGTCTGTTGCTGGTCGCCGGGATAGGGCGGGCGTGGGCCGGCCTCGCGGGGATCTTGGGTCATCGGTACGGTTCCTGGGCGGATAGGTCCCGCCGGATTTAGGGCCGCGGCCGATCGAACCGCCTGCGCCCGGCCGTCACAGCCGCGCGCAGGTCATTTGCCGGCTTAGAACGCCCGGCTGCGGTTCGCGTGCGGCTTGCCGTAGCGATTGCGGAGAAACGAAACGACTCGGGGAAGGAGGAAGGCGATCAGGATCTTGCGCATCGGGTCACCTCACGTCACGGGCTCGTGAGCGGGCAATGCCCCGGAACAAGCGCGGTTCCGCCCGGTGCCGGGGATCAGAGGTCCAGCGTCAATGTGACCGGCGCGTGGTCGGAGGGTCGCTCCCAGCCCCTTGCGTCGCGCAGCACCTCGACCTTGCGGACCGTACCGGCGAGATCGGGGGAGACCCAGAGGTGATCAAGGCGCCGACCCTTGTTGGCGGCCGCCCAATCGGGGGAGCGGTAGCTCCACCACGTGTAGATCTTCTCGGGCTCCGGAGTGAGGTGGCGCGCCGTGTCGATCCAGCCGGCCTCGCCACGCAGGATCTCCAACGCCTCGGTCTCCACGGGCGTGTGGCTCACCACGTCGAGAAGTTGCTTATGCGACCAGACATCGTGCTCCAGCGGCGCGACGTTGAGGTCGCCCATCAGGATCACCGGCCCTGAGACGCGCTTACCGCCCCAGGCGCGCAGCTCGGCGAGGAAGTCGAGCTTGTGGGCGAATTTCGGATTGAGGTCGCGGTCCGGCGTGTCGCCGCCGGCTGGAACGTAGAAATCGTGCAGCACGATGCCCGCGGCGGCGCCTGCCTCCGGTCCCAGCACCGCCGAGATGTGGCGGGCATCCTGACGCTCGCAGAAGCCCATCACGGCGCGGGTGTGCAGGGGAAAGCGCGAGAGGATCGCGACGCCGTTATAGCCCTTCTGGCCGGCGAACATCACGTGCTCGTAGCCGGAGCCGCGCAGGGCCTTCAGCGGGAAGGCATCGTCCGGACACTTCGTCTCCTGAAGGCAGAGCACGTCCGGCCTATGCTCGGCCAGGAAGCGCAGCACGAGATCGATGCGCAAGCGCACCGAATTGATGTTCCAGGTGGTGACGGTGAGTTGCACGGGCAGGGTCTGGGTTCGGACGGGGCTATGCTCCGATAGCGGATTTCGCGGTCCGCGACAGTCCGCTCGCAGTCGATGAGGCAAAAGGCCGTGCGTGTCCGGCAGGCACGCGCTATGCCCGGGCGCTGCCCTGTCCCCGCGTCGAAGCCCAGCCATGGCCCATGCCCGCTCGTTCCTGTTCGCCGTCTACTGGGCGGCCTGGACGACTCTGTTCCTCGTCCCCCTGGTGATCTTCCTCCTGTCCGGCTCGCCACAGCGGCCGATCCGCCGGGCGACGCGGCTTTGGGCGCGCGGGATCCTGGCTGGACTGCGGGGCATCGTCGGCCTGCGCTACGTCGAGGAGGGCCGCCAGCACCTGCCGGCCGAGCCCTGCCTGATCGTAGCCAACCACCAATCGACCTGGGAGACGCTGGCCTTCCTGGTTCTGGTGCCGGATGTGGCGATCGTCGCCAAGCGGGAGCTGCTGTCGATCCCGGTGGTCGGCTGGTTCCTGCGGCGCTCGCCGATGATCATCATCGACCGCGGCAATGGCACCCAGGCCCTGCGCACCATGATCGACGAGGGGCGTGCCGCCGTGGCGGCCGGCCGGTCGGTTCTGATCTTCCCGGAGGGCACCCGCGGCGGCATTGCCGCGCCGCTGCGCTTCAAGCGCGGGGTCGAACTGCTCTACGGGCGGCTCGGCCTACCGGTGGTGCCGGTGGCGGTGAATTCCGGGCTGTTCTGGCCGGGGGGGATGGCCACCCGGGCCGGGACCGTCGTGGTCAGCTACCTCGCCGCCGTCGCCCCGGGCCTGCCGGCCGCCGAGTTCCTGCGCTGTACCGAGGCGGCGATCGACCGGGAGCTCGACCGCTGGCGCAGCGCCGGTCTCGACGCGACGGCGGCGTGAGGGCGCCGCCTACTGCTGCGACTGCTGGATCTGCTGCTGCATCGCCTTGTCCTCGGCGCGCCCGTAATTGATGAAGAACAGGCTGCCATCGACGCTCTTACCCCTCTGGAGGTTCGAGAGCGTCACCGTGGTGATGTAGCCCTGCGGATCGGTGATCCGCCATTGGCTCAGCGTCTTGAGATCGGCATCGAAGAACAGCTGAATCTTCGAGGTCCCGCCCAGCGTCGCGCGGTCCTCCAGGCTGATGCGCACGCCGGAGGGATCGTTGGCCACATCGGTCACCGTGAGGTCGCGGGCGAGGTCGATCTTCTCGCGCAGCAAGAATTTCAGCGGCGTCTGAGCGATGAAGTAGAGATCCTGGGTGTTGAGCTTGCGGTCGCGCACCGCCACCGAGGTGCCGTCCGCCACCACCTCCAACGGAGAGGGCTGGTCGTAGTCGAAGCGCAGGCGGCCGGGCTTGGCCAACGTCAGTTTGCCGCCGATCCGGCGCCCGTCGGCGCCGATCTGCATGAAGTTGCCGGTCAGCGTGTTGATCCCGTTGAAGTAGGCGTTGGCCTGGGCGAGCAGGGTGGCGGCATCCGCCGGCTCGCCAGGGGCCACCGCCGCAGGCGCGCCGACCGCCGCGACCTTGGACTCGGGTGCCTTGTGGTCGGCCTTCTCGGCGGCCTTCGCGGATTTGGCGCCCGCCTTCGCGTCCTTGGCGGCGTCCTTCTTCGGCGCGGCCTTCTTGGCGGGCGCGGGAGCCGGGGCGGCCTCCGGCTGCTGGGCCGGCTCCTCCTTGTGGCCGAACAGGCTGTCGATGAAGGCGCCGACCTGCGCCTCGGCCGGGTTGGCGGTCGCGAGCCACAGCCCGGCGGCGAACACGGAGCCGGCTGTGCGGATGCGGCGGCCGATCATCGGCAGAGTCTCCTGGCGGGCCCGCGGGCGGGCCTCAGCGGCAAACGAGGGCGGAACCCGAGGCTTAGAGCCCCGCCCTGTGGCGAAGATGCGACGTCCGGTCCGCCTCACGAGCAGGCGGCCCGGACAGGGTCTCACTCGTCGTCGTACATCCCGGCCGAGCTGTGCGACGCCCCCGTGACCAGGATCTCGCGCTTGCCGGCATGGTTGGCCGGGCCGACGATGCCCTCGATCTCCATCCGCTCCATAATCGAGGCGGCGCGGTTGTAGCCGATCTGCAGGCGGCGCTGGATGTAGCTGGTCGAGGCCTTCTCGTCGCGCAGCACCACCTCGATGGCCTGCTTGTAGAGGTCGTCCGAGTCGCCGCCCGTGGCTGCCGCGAAGGCGCCGATGTCGAACACCGGGGCCTCCTCGGCCGGCTCCTCCGAGCGGTCCGCCCGGTCGGCGGCGGCGCTCTTAGAGCCCCGGCCGGACCGGCCGCCCTCCTTGGCGGGCTCCTCGGGCCCATCGTCCGCCGTGACGGCGTCGAGATAGCTCGGGCGGCCCTGGCGCTTGAGATGCGCCACGACGGTCTCGACCTCGCTGTCCGAGCAGAACGGCCCGTGCACCCGGGTCGTGCGCCCGCCGCCGGCCATGAACAGCATGTCGCCCTGACCGAGCAACTGCTCGGCGCCCATCTCGCCGAGAATCGTGCGCGAGTCGATCTTGCTGGTCACCTGGAAGCTGATCCGGGTCGGGAAGTTCGCTTTGATCGTGCCGGTGATCACGTCCACCGACGGGCGCTGCGTCGCCATGATCAGGTGGATGCCGGCCGCGCGTGCCATTTGGGCCAGACGCTGGATCGCGCCCTCGATGTCCTTGCCGGCCACCATCATCAGGTCGGCCATCTCGTCGACCACGATCACGATGTAGGGCAGCGGCGACAGGTCCATCGCCTCGTCCACGAACACCGCCTCGCCGGTATGGCGGTCGAAGCCCGTCTGGATCGTGCGCGTGATGGTCTCGCCCTTCTCGCGGGCCTCCTTCATGCGGGCGTTGTAGCCGTCGATGTTCCGGACGGCGATCTTGGACATCTTCTTGTAGCGCTCCTCCATCTCGCGCACGGCCCATTTGAGGGCGATCACCGCCTTCTTGGGGTCGATCACGACCGGGGAGAGCAGGTGCGGGATGCCGTCGTACACGGACAGTTCCAGCATCTTGGGATCGACCATGATCAGGCGGCACTCCTCCGGCTTCAGCCGGTAGAGCAGCGACAGGATCATGGTGTTGATCGCCACCGACTTGCCCGAGCCGGTGGTACCGGCCACCAGCAGGTGCGGCATGCGCGCGAGGTCGGCGATGATCGGCTCGCCGCCGATGTTCTTGCCCAGGCACAAAGCCAGCTTGTGCTTGCTCTCGGCGAAATCGGCCGAGGCGAGGAGTTCGCGCAGGTAGACGGTCTCGCGGGTCTCGTTCGGCAGCTCGATGCCGATGACGTTCCGGCCGGGCACGACCGCGACGCGGGCCGAGACCGCCGACATCGACCGGGCGATGTCGTCCGACAGGCCGATCACGCGGCTGGACTTGGTGCCGGGGGCGGGCTCCAGCTCGTACAGGGTGACGACCGGACCGGGCCGCACCGCCAGGATGTCGCCCCGCACGCCGAAATCCTGGACCGTCTGCTGCAGGTTGAGGGCGTTCTGCTCCAGCACGTCGGCATCGACTTCCTCGCTGCCGCCGGGGGCCGGCAGGGCGAGCAATTCCAGGGACGGCAGCTCGTAATCGGCATTCTCGATGGACGCGATCTCCAGATGCCGGCCCGCCGGGATCAGGTGCGCCCGGGACGCAACCATGGGCAGCACGACCGGTGCGGCGGCGACCGGCTCGATCAGGGACGCGACGGGCGCGGCTTCGACCTCAGCCTCGCCTTCGGCCTCGATCTCGGCCGAAACCGGCTCGGGTTGCACCGACTCGGGCTGGGGTGCCAGCTTGCCCCGGAGCAGGACTGGACGCGGGGTCATCGGGATCACCACGCGCTCAACCTCGGCCTGCTCCGGTCCGGACACGGCCGGTGCCACCGCCACAGCTTCGGCCTGGACCAGAGGGAGCGCCGGTGCGGAACTCGGCTGGCCGGCGGCGCGGATCGCGGCCCGGGCCGCCATGGCGCTGAGCATCGGGGGGCGACGCGGCGCCTCGGTGGTCGGCACCTCGGTGGTGTGCGAGTCAGCCGTGGCGCTGCCCGGGCCGAAGACCAGCGACAGGCCGGCCGGCGCCGACGTCGGGGCGGAGGGCAGGAACGCACTCCGGATCGCGGCGTCCGCGTCATCCCGCTGTACGGTCTCGGGCGCCTGCATCCGGCCGTTGTCCTGTCCATCGGCGGGGCGCGGCGGCTGATCGAACCGCACGAGCCGGTCGAGCACGTAGACCGGCCGCGGCGGCTGCACGGCATCCGGGGTCATCGAGACGGCGGGCTCGAAGGTGGCCGGCACCGGGGCGGCCTCGGCAGGCTGCGGCTCCAGGGCCGCCCAGGCTTCCACGGACGACCAGTCGCCGCCGCCGAACCAGGGTTGGACCCCCGACCAGTCCGGCAGATCGGACCAGTCCCGAGCAGGGGCCTCGATAGCGGTCTCGACCTGCGTCAGGGCGGCCTCGTCGATGACGGCCGTCTGGGCGACCATGTCTTTGATAGCCGGCTCAAGAGCGATTGATGCTACCGCCACCGGGGCGATCACGGCCGTCGACGCGGCCAGCTCGACGGCGGGCCGGGCCGGGCGGCGGTCCGGCGTCCGGAAGAAGCGGACGCCCGGCGGGGCGACGAAGGGCTGGCGCCAGAGCGGCACCACCTCGGCCTCGTGGGCGGGATCGGACAGGACGGAGGCGTCCACGACCTGCTCGACCTGCGCGTCGGCGGTTCGGGCGCGCTCGGCCTGTTCATGCTCCGCCTGCTCGCGGGCGGTCCGCTCGGCCTCCTGAGCAAGGGCAGCGGCCTGCGCCTCGGCGCGGGCCCGCTCTAGGGCGACGCGCTCGGCCTCCAGGGCGCGCTGGCGGCGCTCCTGCAGCACCGAATCAGGCGTGCGGGTGTAGCGCACTGCCGAGGCGGTCATGGCCGGATGCGGCGCGGGGACCGGGGCGTGCAAGGGGGCACCGTCCGGAGCCTGTTCGGGCGCGATCGCGGCGGGCCGGCGCGGCTGGCGCACCAGCACGCCCGGCGAGGAGGCGCTGCGGTCGATCCGGCTCTCGAACACCGGTGCCTCCGACGCATCGAGGCGCGCCCGGTCGTCGAAGACCTCGTCGGGCCAGACATGCTCGGGCGTGGCAGCGCGCGGACGCATGGAACGCTCCGGCATATCGCGCCCGACCATCGCGGCGGGCGTGGTCAGCCAGCTCGGCTCGGCCCGGCGCCCGGGAGCGCCGTGGGCCGGACGGGCGGGCAGCCCGGCGGGGGAGCCGGACAGGCGGCGGGTGAGGCTGGCGCGGAGCGCCATCAGCCGATGGGCCAGGGCTCCCAGGGAGAGACCCGAGCGGTCGCCGCCGCGCACCGGGCGGGCGGGATCACGGTGGGAGTACGGAGGCCGTCCCGATGCGCGCATGGGTTCTCGAACGATACTCGAAACAGGGATCCGCCGGTGCGCGGCGGCTGCTCCGAGTTAGGCCATTCGTCGTTAATGGAGGCTTGCCATGGGGCCATCTGGCGGAAACCATGTGGGCCCACCCCGTCTCGCGCCGGGCAGCGGACGAAGCGCTCCGCCCAGGGACTCGGTGAGGGGCTCGGCCAATCCAAGACAATATGGCTCGCTCCCTCTGCGGGCGGTCTGCCTAGAAAGGCTTTCAAAGCCTGTTCCCCTGGTACTCGATACCGTCCGGAGCCGTCCGCACCCGCAAGCTTCACCCATCGAACGGCCACCGGCCTCGGGCATTCACGATGCGTCGCCGGAACGGAGCCGGATGCCTTATGATACCGGTTGCCACCCCGCATCCGGACAGGTGCCCGTGTCTCAACCCGCCTCCGCCGCGCCGACGCGATTCCGCTCCCTCTACCGCCACGGCTTCGCCCGGGCCGCGGCCTGCACGGGCCGCAGTCACCCGGCCGAGCCCGCGCGCAACGCCGACGCGGTGCTCGCCCTCGCGCAGACCTGCCACGATGCGGGCGCGGCGCTGGCGGTCTTCACCGAACTGGGGCTGTCGGCCTACGCGATCGAGGATCTGCTGCTCCAGCAGACGCTGCTTGATGCCGTAGAGGAGGAAGCCGCCCGGGTGATCGCCGAATCGGAGGGCCTGCGGCCGCTGCTGCTCGTCGGCGCGCCGCTACGCTGGCGTCACCGGATCTACAACTGTGCGCTCGCCATCCAGGGCGGCCGCCTGCTCGGCGTGATCCCAAAGACCTTCCTGCCGAACTACCGGGAGTTCTACGAGAAGCGCCATTTCGCGTCCGGCGCAGGGATCGTCGGCGAGACCATCCGGGTCGCGGGCTTCGATGCGCCGTTCGGCACCGACCTGCTGTTCCCGGCCGAGGATCTGCCGGGCCTCGTGGTCGGCGTGGAGATCTGCGAGGACCTATGGGTGCCCGAGCCCCCCGGCATGAGCGCGGCGCTGGCCGGCGCCACGGTGCTGGCGAACCTCTCGGGCAGCCCGATCACGGTCGGCCGGGCCGAGTCGCGCGCACTGCTGTCGCGGGCTGCGTCGATGCGTGGCGCCTGCGCTTATGTCTACGCCGCCGCCGGCCAGGGCGAATCGACCACCGACCTGTCCTGGGACGGCCAGACCAGCATCGACGAACTGGGTGTGCGCCTCGCCGAGGGCCAGCGCTTCCCGCAAGAGCCGGTCGCCACCATGGCCGATATCGACCTCGACCTGATCGCCCAGGAGCGCCTCCAGGCCGGCAGCTTCGACGACGACGCGCGCCGCCACGCCCTCGCGTATCGCCGGGTGCCGTTCAGGCTGGACCCGCCCGAGGCCGATCTCGGCCTGATCCGCCGGATCGAGCGCTTCCCCTTCGTGCCGGCCGACCCGTCGCGCCTCGCGCAGGATTGCTACGAAGCCTACAACATCCAGGTCGCCGGCCTGGCCCAGCGGCTTGAGGCCACCCGCACCCGCAAGGCCATCATCGGCGTCTCGGGCGGCCTCGATTCGACCCACGCACTGATCGTGATCGCCAAGGCGTTCGACCGCCTGGGATACCCGCGCTCCGACATCATGGCCTACACGCTGCCGGGTTTCGCCACCTCGAACGCCACCAAGACCAACGCCCATGCGCTCATGAAGGCGCTGGGCTGCACGGCCGCCGAGATCGATATCCGCCCGGCCGCCAGGCAGATGCTGGCCGACATGGACCACCCCTTCGCCAAGGGCGAGGCGGTCTACGACGTGACCTTCGAGAACGTGCAGGCGGGCTTGCGCACCGACTACCTGTTCCGACTCGCCAACCATGCGGGTGGCCTCGTGGTCGGCACCGGCGACCTCTCGGAACTGGCGCTCGGCTGGTGCACCTACGGCGTCGGCGACCAGATGAGCCACTACGCGGTCAATGCCGGCGTGCCCAAGACTCTGATCCAGCATCTGATCCGCTGGGCGATCGGTAACGGCGAAGTCGGGCCCGAGGAGGCGCGCACCCTCCAGGCAGTCCTCGACACCGAGATCTCTCCCGAACTGGTACCGATGGACCAGGACGACAGCCCGCAGAGCACGGAGGCCACGATCGGCCCCTACGCGCTGCAGGATTTCAACCTGTTCTACACGCTGCGCTACGGGTTCCGGCCCTCGAAGATCGCCTTCCTGGCGCTGCACGCCTGGGGCGACAAGGACCATGGCTTCTGGGCGCCGGACTTCCCCGAAGCCAAGCGGGTTGCCTACGACCTTCCCGAGATCCGGCGCTGGCTCGGCGTGTTCCTGAACCGCTATTTCGGCTTCAGCCAGTTCAAGCGCTCGGCACTCCCGAACGGCCCGAAGGTCTCGGCCGGTGGCTCCCTGTCGCCCCGGGGCGACTGGCGCGCGCCCTCGGACGGCTCGGCGCGCATCTGGATCGACGAGCTGAACCGAAACGTCCCCGAAACTTGACCGTCACAAACTCGACGGATTGTGCCATTATGAGCACGGTCAAGCCGATTGTTACCAGTGTGGACGCCAGCACAGGGAACAGGCGGCTCCGAGGGCGGTCAGGCGGAGGACTTCGAATGCGAAGCTACAACCTGTTCCAGCTCAAGGGCGAGGAGGGCCTCTGCTGTGCGGTGCCGGAGGCGAGCACGGTGCCGCCTTTCATCGGTGCCGGCCGGTGGGTTTTCGGCGGCAAGCTCTGTGACGGCAGCCGTCAGCCCCTCGATTTCGACGATCGGGCCGCCGACACCGCCGTACGCTTCAATGGCTTCTACCTGTTCCAGACGGTGGACCGGCGCTTCACGGCGTGAGTGGGAGTTCCGCGCGCACTCTCTCCTCGTGTGCGGGGACGTGAGAAATGCGGAACAGGGGCCTGCCGCATTGCTCCCAGTCGAGAACCTGCGTCCGCCTGCGCTCCATCAAAATTCGGCTGCGAAATAGGCCTCGAGTCCGGTATCCCGACGAAGATTCCTTAAGAGCTGGCGTGCAGACTCTGTCGAATTGTCAGCCTTCCGGAGCCGCCCGCATGTCGGAGCACCGCCGAGAGACGCGCCAGAGGGTCTTCCTCAAGGGGCGCATCGTCTTCAACAACGGGTCGTCCAGCCTCGACTGCCTCGTGCGCGACATGTCCTCGTCCGGCGCGCGCCTCGTCATGAGCGAGACCACGACGCTGCCGGAGGTGTTCGACCTCTACATCCCGCAGAAGGACCGCACCTACCGGGCGACCCTGCGCTGGCGGCGGGAGGACGGCATCGGCGTCACATTCGAGGACGCCGCCCGGGCTCCGGCTGCGGCGGTGCCCGATCCGGTCGCGACCGATGCCTCCGTGACCCTGCTGCTGCGGCGCGTAAGCGAGCTGGAGACCGAGAACGCCGCCCTGCGCCGGCTGCTCGCCAGCATGGCCCAGGGCGATTCGGCCAGCGCGGCCTGACGCCTACCTCTCTGCTTCGAGCGCCGCGCGGATGCGCGCCGCGTGCTCGGCCAGGACCGTGTTGTCGGCCATGCCGCCCTCGTGACGCTTCAGCGGCACGCCCTCCCGCCGGGGGATGACGTGGACGTGCAGGTGGAACACGGTCTGGCCGCCGGCCGGCTCGTTGAACTGGAACACGGTGAGTCCGTCAGCCTGGAACGCCGCCTGCACGCCCCGCGCAACGTGCTGGACGCTCGCCATCAGGGCCGCGAGCGATTCGGGCTCGGCGTCGAGCAGGCCCCGGGCCGGCGCCTTGGGGATCACCAGGGTGTGGCCCTCGCCCTGGGGCATCACGTCCATGAAGGCCAGCGTCTGCGCGTCCTCGTAGACGCGGTGGCAGGGGATCTCGCCGCGCAGGATCTTGGCGAAGATGTTATCGGGGTCGTAGCGCGCGTCGGCCATGCCGCCTCCGTAAAAACCTTGAGCGGCGACAGGTTGCACGGGCCGCCCAGCTGCGTCCACATGGGAACCGGCTGCGCACCGGAACGTTTGCACCGCCGCGGCTGGAGCGTGGCGGTGTCCCGTTGGGCGGCGCGGATCGGGGTGCAGAGGTTTACCGGATGGCGCACGAGAGCACGGGGGCGATCTACGCGGCGGCGGGCGCCAACCTCGCCATCGCGGTGGCGAAGTTTGTCGGTGGGGCACTGACCGGCTCGACCGCGATGCTCGCCGAGGGCGTGCATTCGGTGGTCGACACGGCCAATCAGGTGCTGCTGCTCGTCGGCATGAAGCGGTCCGAGCGGCCCGCCGACGACCGGCACCCGTTCGGCTACGGCCGCGAGATCTACTTCTACGCCTTCGTGGTCGCGCTGATGATCTTCCTCGGGGGTGGCGTCTTCGCAGTCTACGAGGGCATCGAGCGCGTCCGCCACCCCGAGCCGGACGTGGACGCCGAACTCTTCGGCTACCGGCTGCCCGGGATCTGGGTGAATGTCGGCATCTTGGGCTTCGCCATCGTGGCCGAGGGCACCTCGTTCTTCGTGGCGATGCGCCAGTTCTGGGCCGAGAAGGGACAGCACTCGGCCGTGCGTGCGATCCGGCGCAGCAAGGACCCGACGCTGTTCACGGTTCTGGCGGAGGACACTGCTGCGCTGATCGGCCTGCTGATCGCGCTCGCTGGGGTTGCCTCGAGTCATATCCTGGAGATGCCGAGCCTCGATGGCTGGGCCTCGGTGGGGATCGGCCTCGTGCTGATCGGGATGGCCGGCTTTCTGATGGTCGAGACCCATGGCCTGCTGATCGGCGAGGCCGCCGATCCCGAGGTCGTGGCGGCGATCTTCGAGCTGGCCCGCGCCGAGCCGGGCGTGCTCCACGTCAACGAGGTGCTGACCCAGCACCTCGGCCCCTCCGACATCCTCGTCAATCTCAGCATCGACATGGTCGATGACGTGAGCGCGGGCGATGTCGAGGGCCTCGTGACCCGCCTCGACCGGGCGCTGAAGCAGCGCAATCCGGACGTGACCCGGGTGTTCATCGAGATCCAGCAGCAGGGGGATCACGGCGTGCGGCGGGCCGCGTGAGGCGGCCCGCACTAAACCTATCTCGACTTACCCACTCCGCCCCACCTGCTTCAGGCTCAGCGCCCAGACCCGCTCCTGCACACCCTCGTCGCGGCTCTCGGACGAGGAGGCCTTGGGCTTGGAATGGGAGAAGTAGCGGCCCGTCACGCCGTCGAGCTCGGGGGCACTCGCCACGTGGAGCGAGGTCTGCGCCCCCTTCTCCGGCGTGGTCAGGAACGGCCGCAGCAGCGACCATGCGGTGCCGAACAGGCCGCCGGTGTTCCGGGCGAAACCCGTATTGATTACCCCCGGATGCAGGGCATTCACCGTGATGCCCTCGCCCCGCAGCCGCCGAGCTAGGGCATAGGTGAACAGTACATTGCCGAGCTTGGCCTGCGCGTAGGCCCGCATGGCCCCGTAGCGCCGGGCCCCCTCGATGTCGTCGAAATCGACATGCCCCCGGTAATGCGCCGCGGAGGCGACGTTGACGATCCGCGGCTTGCCGCCGGCCGCCGCGGACGCCTTGAGGGTATCGAGCAATTCGAGCGTCAGCAGCACGTAGCCCAGATGGTCGAGCGCCCAAGTGCGCTCGATCCCGTCGACGGTCAGGGTGCGGTGGTCGAAGATCGCGCCGGCATTGTTCACCAGCACGTCGAGGCGCGGATAGGCGTCCCGCAGGGTCGCGGCGAGACGGTGGATCTCGGCCTGCGCCGAAAGGTCGGCGATGTGCGGATCGACCACGGCACCCGGCACCGCGGCGCGGATCCGCTCCGCGCTCGCCCGCGTCCGCGCGGAATCGCGCCCGACGATGGCGACTCGCGCGCCCAGACGCGCGAGGCCCAAGGCCGTCTCGTAGCCGATCCCGTTGGTCGCCCCGGTGACGAGGCAGACCGTGCCGCGCATCACGCGCGCCTCAGAACACCGCCTGGCCGACCGCGAAGGCGATGACCACGATTACGATGGCGACCAGCAGGAACAGGCCGAACAGGATCCGGGCGAGCGAGCCCGCGCCCGAGGCGATGCCTGTGAAGCCGAGGCCGCCGGCGATCAGCGAGATCACGAAGCAGATGAGGGCCCATTTCAGGAGGGTCATGGCGTCACTCCACACGCGCCCGACGACCGGGCTAGGTTTCGTTGCCTCAACCGATGCCAAGCGAGACCGTTCCGCGGTTCGCTCCCAGGCCGCTTATTTTCTTAAGGCCGGTCAGCCGGTCTTGCTCACCGGCTGCGCCGGCACGTCGGCCCGCTCCAGCATGATCTCTGCGAGCGTGTGGTAGAGCCCGCCCCGGCAGACCGCCTTCGAGGCGACGTCGGAGACCAGCGCGGCCACCATCAGCGGGATCATCATGGCGTGGTTCTGGGTCATCTCGGTGACGATGACGAAGCTGGTGATCGGCGCCTGGAGCACGCCCGTCAGATAGGCCACCATGCCGATCAGCACGAGGGCGCCCACCGGCATGTCGGGCAGGAGGCCGTGGACCGTGCCACCGAGGCCAGCCCCGACCGCGAGCGAGGGCGCGAACAGGCCGCCCGGGATGCCGCTGATCGAGCTCAGCACGGTGGCGGCGAATTTCAGCGGCGCGTAGGCCCACCCGGCCGCGGCATCGCCGTGGAGGATGTTCCGGGCCTCTTCGTAGCCGGTGCCGTAGGCGGTGCCTCCGGAGGCGAGGCCGCACAGGGCGACGCATAGGCCGCAGATGGCCGCGAACACCACCGGGCGGCCCCGGATCAGGCGGCCGGCCCGTCCGGGCAGGCCGCGGGCGAACAGGATCACGATCCGGCTGAACAGGCCGCCCGCGAGCCCGCCGACGGTCGCGATCAGCAGCACGACCCAACTCGCCGCCAACGGCAGCTCGGCCTGAGTGGTGCCAAAATAGGTGTAATTGCCCAGAAGCCACAGGGAGGTCAGGCCCGCCGCCACGATGCCGGCCACGATCAGGCCGGAGGAGCGCGCCTCGTAGGCCCGGCCAAGCTCCTCGATGCCGAACACGATGCCGGCGAGCGGCGTGTTGAAGGCCGCCGCGACGCCGGCCGCGCCGCCGGCGAGCAGCAGGCCCGGCAGGCGGTCCGGCGTGAGCCGACCGAAGGCGGCCATGATGGCGGCGCCGACCTGCACGGTCGGTCCCTCGCGGCCCGCCGAGGCACCGCAGAACAGCCCCAGGAACAGCACCAGCACCTTGCCGAGGGCAACCCGGGGGGAGATCAGCGAGAACCGGAAGCGCGCGTCCCGGGCGTGCCGGGCCGCGATCACCTGCGGGATTCCCGAGCCCTGCGAATTCGGGAACACCGTGCGGGCGAGCAGCGCCGCGAGCGCGAAGCCGGCCGGCGTCAGCACCAGGGCGATCAATGGCGAGATTGCGATCGCCCGCCGGAAGCCGTCCTGCGCGAGGTCCGCCCCCTTGGCCATCAGCACGGCAGCGAGGCCGACGCAGATGCCCCCGGCCAGGAACAGCATCCGGCCGCGCCAGAGCGGGTAGGCCTCCAGCGAGGCCGAGCGCAGGCGCATGATCGAGCGGCGGTAGCGGGAGCGCCGCGGGCGGAGGGCTCCAGTCGTTTCCCGCACGTCGTCCCGTGTGTCCACCATGATCGAGTACTGCACCCGCGCCGCCGGAGCGGACGCTATACCGCACTTGCTGTGGCGTGGCCCAGGTCAGTCATGGCACGCCGGCCCCGGCATACCGCCCGGGCACGATTGGGGGGCCCTGATCCCGGACCGGCCTCCTTCAACCCTCCGCGGCGCAGAGGTTCTCCACCGCCTTCACGTACCCCTTCGCGTCGAACTTCTTCAGTGAGTTCTCGCTCTGGTAGCGGACGGTCCCGAAAACCTTGCGCCTCGCCCAGGGCCGGTCGTGCAGGCCGTAGACCCAGGCGACATTGGTGAAGGAGTTCGCGTCGCGCCCATCGAGGAAGTAGCGGTTGTTGAGCCGGAGCGTGCGGGCGAACCCCTCCTCGGGCGTGGGGGACCAATCGAGGATCTTCTTACCCCAGTACATCCGCAGCTGGTTGTGCATGTAGCCGGTCTCGCGCATCTCCCGCATCGCGGCGTTCCAGTAGAGGTCGTGGGTCTCGCCAGCCGCCAGTTCGGCCTCCGAATAGGCGTGTGGGCGTTCATCCTTCGCGTGCTCGGCAAGCGTCTTGCGCGCCCAATCCGGCACGGCCTTCTCGTACGAATCGTAGCCCTCCGTGTAGAAGACGTGGTTCATCGCGAGTTCGCGCCGGACGATCAGTTCCTCCAGATAGGCGCCCCGATCGTCGTCGTCGCCGATCTTGGCTTCGCGCACCGCCAGGGCGATCTCGACGGGCGAGATCTGACCGAAATGCAGGTAGGGGCTCATGTGCGAGGCGGCGGCCGCCTCCGGCATGTTGCGGCCCGCGCCGTAGCCCGCGAAGCTGTCCGCCACGAACGCCTTCAAGCGCTTGCGGGCCTGCGTCTCGCCGCCGATGAAGCGCTTCACCGGCCCGACCTCGCGATCGAGCGTCATGCCGGCGAGTACCGACTCGGGGTCCGAGACGTCGATGGCGCTCTTCAGCTTGAGCGTCTCGGCCGCATGCTTGGGCTTGCGCGGCTTCAGCTCTTCGATGAACGGATCCCAGAGCCGGTTCAGCTTCGGCCGCAGGGTCCGGGCGGCGTATTCGTGCTTCTTCGAGGCGGTCTCGACTGGCACCACCACGTCGCCCTCGACCTGGACGATCCGGACCTTCGCCGCCTTGGTGATCTCCGCGTACCAGCCCTTCTGGATGGCGAGATAGCCCCGGTCGAGGACGACGAGTGCCGCATCCTTCGCGAGGTCGATGGCGACCTTGGCGGGCGAGGCCTTGCGCATGACGAAGCCGATCCCGCGCTTCTCCAGACCGGCCTTCGCATCCGCGAGACCCTGAAGCAGGAAGGCGTAATGCCGGGCGTTGGCCTCGGGAAAGCCGCTGGCGCCATCGAGCAGACCGAAGCAGGCGACCACCGGGAGGTCCAGGCGGTTCGCTTCCTCAATAGCGAGTTCAAGCGCCGGATTGAACGAGGCCCGATTGGCCTGCTGCAGGAGATAGAGCACGTAAGCTCCGTCTTCGCGCGGCTCGACATCGTTGAGAACCCGGATCCGCTCACCCTGGATCGCCATGCTCACCCTGATCCCCACTTCGCGCCATGCGCCCAACACTGGACATGAAAGCTAGAGCGGAATGCGTCGTCGTCTCTCTCGGGCGTGGACACGCCCGGCGATCATCGAGTCCCGGGGAAGCAGCCGGGATGAACGTGCCAATTCTGCATCGGGCCAGCGACTTACGCGGCAGGCGACACCGGTTTTATCCGGGATCTCCGAGATCTACCCTCCGGAACGAGCCTGCGGCATTTTCAACACAGGGTTCCGTGGACACGTGTGCCGCCGCACAAAAGGACAGCAGTGCTGTCCTGATGGTCTTGCAATTTTTTGCCGCAGGCGCAGATTGTGCAGCGCGGGACGGCGATGGCGTCGCGGTCCCGCAGCCCTTCTTGGGCGTTTCCTCCCTAGACTTCGGGCCGCTCCTTCGGGAGTGGCCTTTTTTCTGTGCGGTGGTCCATGGGGGCCTGTCACCGAACCGTGTCTGTCCGACTGGATCCGGCCGGGTCCTGACGTCATGCTGGCGCCGAGCGCCGGGACAGGCGCGGGAGGACACGCCATGCGGATCTCTGCGAGGATCGTTGCCGCGCTGCCGGCGCTCGCCTGCCTGCTCGCCCTCGCGGGTCCGGCGGCGGCCACGGACCCGCCGCGGTTTCAAGTCGATCCCGCTTGGCCGAAGCCGCTGCCGAACGCCTGGATTCTGGGTCAGGCCGCGGGCGTCGCCATCGACGCACAGGACCATGTCTGGGTGATCCAGCGACCGCGTACCCTCACCGACGACGAGAAGGCCGCAAGCCTCGATCCGCCCCGGACCAAATGCTGCAAGCCGGCCCCGCCGGTGCTGGAATTCGATCAGGCCGGCAACCTGCTGCGGAGCTGGGGCGGTCCCGGGACCGGCTATGACTGGCCGGCCAACGAGCACGGCATCCAAATCGACGGCCAGGGTTTCGTCTGGATCGCCGGCAATGGCGATCTGGACGGGCAGCTCCTGAAGTTTACCCCCGAGGGCAAGTTCGTGCTGCAGATCGGCAAGTCCGGCCCGCAGACAGACAGCCGCGACACCAGCCGCCTCGGCAAGCCCGCCAACGTCGATTTCGACATGGCGGCCAACGAGGTCTACGTGGCGGACGGCTACTACAACCACCGCATTATCGTGTTCGACCGGGATACGGGGGCGTTCAAACGGATGTGGGGCGCCTACGGCAAGCCGCCCACCGACGACAAGCTCGGCCCCTATGACCCGGCGGCCGCCCCGGCCCGGCAATTCGCCAACCCGGTCCACTGCGTGCGCATCGCCAAGGACGGGCTGGTCTACATCTGCGACCGGACCAACGACCGGGTCCAAGTGTTCAAGAAGGACGGGAGCTTCGTCACGGAGTTCTTCGTGGAAAAGAGCACCCGGGCCAACGGCTCGGTCTGGGAACTGGCGCTCTGGCCGGACGCGAACCAGACCTATCTCCTCAATGCCGACGGGGCCAACAACGAGGTCCGTACCCTGGAGCGCGCCACAGGCGCGGTGGTTGGCGCCTTCGGCCGGAACGGCCGCATGGCAGGCCAGTTTCACTGGATCCACAATCTAGCAATCGATTCGCAGGGGAACGTCTTCACGACAGAGGTCGATACCGGCAAGCGGGCGCAGAAATTCGTCCCGGTGGGGGATGTCGGCTTGCCCAAACGCGTACCGTGACCCGCCGCTGAACACGAATGGACACGCGCCGGCCCGTTCCCAAGCTTGCCCTACTGGGCAAGCCATATAGCGTCGAAGGATGCATCGGCCGATCGGACCGGGGGTTCTCGCGAACGAATCTCGCCTCCAAGGGCCAACGCCCTAGCTTTCCGCGTACGAACCGGCCAACCTTGTCTCGTTCGAGCACTGGCTTTCGGCTCGCCCGATGCTGCCCCTATGATCTCCAGTTGCCTCGAAGCGTCCCTTGGGACTCCGCAAAGCGCATCGGGTTTACCATCAGGCCGGACAGCCGGACCGCGACACAGGGAGAAGGACCAATATGATTCTCGTGAGCGTGATGTACCCGTCCGGCCCGAGCTTCGATATGGGCTATTACCTCGGCCATCACATGCCGCTGGTCCGGGAGCGCTGGTCGGCGCTAGGCCTGCACGACGCCAAGGTGGTCAAGGGCGTTGCGACACCGGATGGCGGCACTGCGCCGATCCAGGTCATGGCCCTGCTGACCTTCGAATCGGTCGACGCGTTCCGGAAAGCCGTTGCCGCCCATGGCACCGAGATCTTCGCCGATATCCCGAACTTCACCCAGGCGCAGGCCCAGGTTCAGATCAACGACTTTGCGGAGAGCCCGTGATCGATATCGTCAAGGCGGTGCAGGGGGCTGATCCCAGCCTCGGCACCTACGTCATCGTCCTGCGGGGCGACTCGCGGGCGCTCGACGGCCCGGAAAAGCTGTCGGCTGAGGCCCAGTCCTGGCTCGCGGCCAACGCCCCCGGTGGCCGTCTCGCGCATGTGAAGATCCAGCTCGCGCCCTACCCGGGCGCAAGCCCGGCCGAACGGGACGTCATCGTCATGGCCTTTGCGGAGGCACGGGAACTCGCCGCTTTCGCGACACACTGGACTGGCGATCCGCTGGAGGACGAATAAAGGCTCGGTTAACGGCGATGTTTCACGTGAAACATTCGTAAACCAGTTTACCCAGGTGGGCGTCGCACGCCGGCTCACCGACGAACGGGAACCGGCCCATTCATGCCGGGCCAGTCGGAATAGCCGTTCGCACCTCCCCCGTACCAATAGGCCTTCGGCGCCTCGGCCACGGGTGCGCCGGTGGCGAACCGCTCCACCAAATCGGGATTGGCGAGGTAGGGCCGGCCGAAGCTGAACAGGTCGGCCCGACCTTCGGCCAGCTCCCGCTCGGCGAGATCGAGGGTCAGCCCGTTATTGCCGATGTAGGCGCCCTCGAAGCGGCGGCGTAGCGCCCGGAGATCGACGCCCTCCGGCGCGTCACGGGTCTGCTGCGTCACGCCTTCGATCGCGTGGACGTAGAGAAGCCCGAACCGGTTGAGCGCATCGAGATAGCGTCCGTAGGTAACGTTCGGATCGGAATCCAGCGGGGTCTCGCCCGGCTGCGTCGTGGCCGGTGAGATCCGGATGCCGACGCGGTCACCGCCGCCCCAGACCTCGGTCACGGCCTGAACCACCTCCAGGGGAAAGCGCAGACGGTTCTCGATCGAGCCGCCGTAGCGGTCGGTCCGCCGGTTGGTCGAATCACGCACGAATTGTTCGAGCAGGTAGTTGTTGGCCGAGTGGACCTCGACGCCGTCGAACCCCGCCCGCTTGGCGTTCTCCGCAGCTCGGCGGTAATCCGCCACGATGCCGGGGATCTCGTCGGTCTCCAGGGCACGGGGCGTCACGTGGGGCTTCATCCCCTCGCGCGTGAAAGCGGTGCCCTCTGGCTTGATCGCCGAGGCCGAGACCGGAAGGTCCCCGCCCGGCTGCAGGTCGGGATGCGAGATCCGGCCCGTGTGCCAGAGTTGAAGAAAGATCAGACCGTCATTCGCGTGGACGGTCCGGACGATCCGCGACCAGCTCTCCACCTGCGCGTCGGACCAGATCCCGGGGGTGTAGGCGTAGCCCACGGCCTGGGGCGAGACGTTGGTCGCCTCCGCGACGATCAGGCCGGCGCTCGCCCGCTGGCCGTAATAATCGGCGGCGAATTCCGGCGGCACCCCGTCGTTGTCCGAGCGGCTGCGGGTAAGCGGTGCCATCACGACGCGGTTCTTGAGGCTCAGGCCACCAATCGTGACCGGCTGCAGGATCGGGCTGTTCGGCATGGGGGCTCGCAAAAGCTCTGAACGATGGGCGGCATGCGCCGGGCGTCGGGTGCGCGTGTCACGGTCCGAAGCGCAATCGAAGCGCTCCGCCAAGCCAACAACCCGCGACGGCAGGGTCGAGGTTCCACGCAGATCCAAGCGCCGGTTCCTTCGACGCGACGTCAGCGGCCAGGAACTTGGCCGTACCGCGCAGGGCTTACCCGGGGAGACGGCCGCACTTGGCCTCACCCCACCGACATCTGGAGACCCGCGTCATGAAGGCACTGTGCTGGCACGGCCGAAACGACATCCGTTGCGACACGGTCCCTGACCCGAAGATCGAGGATTCGCGCGACGTGATCATCAAGGTGACGAGCTGCGCGATCTGCGGCTCGGATCTTCACCTGATGGACGGGCTGATGCCCACCATGGAAAGCGGCGACGTGCTCGGCCACGAGTTCATGGGCGAAGTTGTTGAGGTCGGTCAGGGCTTCACCAAGTTCAAGAAGGGCGATCGGATCATCGTACCCTTCAACATCAATTGCGGTGCCTGCCGGCAGTGCAAACTCGGCAACTACTCGGTGTGTGAGCGCTCAAACCGCAACGCCGAGATGGCGGCGGCACAGTTTGGCTACACCACGGCCGGCCTGTTCGGCTATTCGCACCTCACTGGCGGCTACGCGGGCGGCCAAGCCGAGTACGTCCGCGTGCCGATGGCCGACGTGGCCCCGATGAAGGTCCCGGAGGGCATGGATGACGAGCAGGTCCTGTTCCTCACCGACATCCTGCCAACCGGTTGGCAGGCCGCCGAGCATTGCGAGATCCAGGGCGGCGAGACCATCGCGATCTGGGGCGCCGGCCCGGTCGGCATCTTCACGATCCAATCGGCCAAGATCATGGGCGCCGAGCGCATCATCGTGATCGAGACCGTGCCCGAGCGCATCGCGCTGGCCAGGAAGGCGGGGGCCACCGACATCATCGACTTCATGAACGAGGACGTCTTCGAGCGGATCAAGGAGATCACCAAGGGCCAGGGTGCGGACGCGGTGATCGACTGTGTTGGTATGGAGGCGAGCGCCGGCCACGGCGGCATCACCGGCGTGCTCTCGGCCGTGCAGGAGAAGCTCACCGCGACCGAGCGGCCCTATGCGCTGGCTGAAGCGATCAAGGCGGTGCGGCCCTGCGGAATCGTCTCGGTGCCGGGTGTCTATGGCGGTCCGTTGCCGATCAACATGGGCTCGATCGTCCAGAAGGGCCTGACCCTGAAGAGCGGCCAGACTCACGTGAAGCGCTACCTCGAGACGCTGACCAAGCTGATCCAAGAGGGCAAGATCGACATGACCGGCCTGATCACGCACCGGTCGCACGACCTTGAAGAGGGTCCGGACCTCTACAAGACCTTCCGCGACAAGAAGGATGGCTGTGTGAAGGTGGTGTTCCACCTCTGAGAGGATGGGATCGGCCTTGGTCGATCACGAATCACGGCATGGTCCGAGCGGCGATGAACTGCTCGGACCTCGCCATCCCCGACGGAATTCCGTAGCCTCCGGATTGGCAGCTTCACGGGCAAAATACTCATGCGGCCGCCCTTCGACGCAGCTCGTGATCGAACTAGAATCGACAGAAGAGCGGGGATCAGAGGCGCCCCCCCCGCATACCTGCTGATCATCCGCTCATAACGTGTACTCGTTTAGACTAAGCAGCGACTCAGGAAGAGCAAACACGCTCCTGAAGACTTATAACCGTTCAAGTCTTATCGAGGATTGGTCTTTTAAAATATAAAATTTATATATTCGAGACGTAGCTCAGTAAAAATATCTTCGGTCTTAATTCTTAAGCCTTACCGGATTACTCAACAGAGTGTGAGGCTGCATTCCCTGCCTCGAAAGTATGGTCTTTCGGCCTGAGCCGATCCGACGCTCTTGTCGAAAGAGTCGGCACCATCGAAGGGGGGATCAATTCAAATGGCCTTTGTGTTCGATCGAAGCCTCACATCCAAACTTGCGGCTTTGGATCGCTCCCAAGCCGTCATCGAGTTCGATCTCGACGGCAAGATCCTGACGGCCAACAAGAATTTCTTCGGCGCGCTCGGATATCAGCGCGACGAAATCCGCGGCAAGCCGCATGCCTCCCTCGTCGATCCGGCCCGTCGCGCCAGCACGGCCTATCGGGAATTCTGGGCGGCACTGCGGAGCGGTGCGTTCCAGGCCGGCGAATTCAAACGCATCGGCAAGGACGGCCACATCGTCCATATCCGGGCCTCGTACAACCCGGCCTTCGACCGCGAAGCGTGGCTGCTCAAGATCGTCAAATTCGCGACCGACATCACCGCGCTGGTGCGAGACCGCGCGCGCCGGGCGAAGATACAAGGCGCGATCGTCGGCGACCTGAACGCCATCGCGGACGCCGCGCCGAACGTCTCGCACCGAGCTGGGCAGGCAGCGGAATCCTCGACGCGGGTCTCCGGCGAGATCCAGGCGGTGACCTCGGGCGCCGAGCAGCTTGCCGCGTCGGCCGCCGAGATCAGCGGCCAGGTGTTGCAGGCCTCGGAAATTTCCGGGCAGGCCGTCGAACAGGCGAAGTCCACGCTGACGGGCATCGCCGGCCTCAGCGAGGCGGCCGCGCCGATTGGCGAGGTCATGGCGCTGATCCAGAGCATCGCGGCGCCGACCAATGTCTTGGCCCTCAATGCCACGATCGAAGCGGCGCGCGCCGGCGCGGCGGGGCGCGGTTTCGCGGCGGTCGCTGCCGAGGTCAAGGAGCTGGGCAATTAGACGTCCCGGGCGACCGAGCAGATCGGATCGCAGATTTCCGGAACGCAGGAGGCCACCCGGGAGGCGGTCGGGGCGATCCAGGCGACGATCGTGCGGCTGAACGAGGTTGCAGGCGCGATCTCCACAACCGTCGAGGAGCAATCCGCGGTGACGCGTGAGATGTCGGCGAACTTGCAGACGGCCTCGCAGGGCGTCGGCGCGATCACCCAGGGCCTCGGCAGGATCGCCCAATCGGCCAGCGAGGCGGACCGAGCCACACAGACGTTGCGGACCGCCGCCCAGAGTCTCGCTTGATCCGGCCGCACAACCGCCGGTGTTGACGGTCCCGCGCCCCGCGCCGAGAAGGCGCGGGGTCCCGAAGGCAGGACCGGGGATGGGCGGGACGGGCGATGTGCAACCTCTACAGCCTGCGCACCGGCCAGGCGGACCTGCGCCGCGCCTTCGGGATCGCGGACGACCGCACCGGCAACCTGCCGCTCCTGCCGGCGATCTTCCCCGACCAGATGGCCCCGGTGATGCGCAACGGCGCGGACAGCCGGGAGCTCGCGCTACTGCGCTGGGGCATGCCGGGCCCGAAGGCGTTCGGCGAGCAGCCGATCACCAACGTGCGCAACGTCGCGAGCCCGCACTGGCGACCCTGGCTCGGGCCGGCCCATCGCTGCCTCGTGCCGGCCACCGCCTTCAGCGAATACGCCGACACCAAGCCGCGCAAGACACCGGTCTGGTTCGCCCTGGCGGAGGACAGGCCGCTCTTCGCCTTCGCGGGGATCTGGCGCCCCTGGACCGGCATCCGGGGGACGAAGCGCGAAAACCCGGACCGCGCGGAGGCCGAGCACACGCTGTTCGCCTTCCTGACCACCGAGGCCAATGGAATCGTCGGACCGGTCCACCCGAAGGCGATGCCGGTCCTTCTGACCAGTCCCGAGGAATGGGCGACCTGGCTCGAAGCACCGACCGCGGAGGCGCTGCGCCTCCAGCGCCCGCTGCCCGATTCGGCACTGCGGGAGGTGGCGCGCGGACCGCGCGCGGACGGGCCCGAACCCGATGCGGACGGGACCTGAACCGCGGAAAGCCCGGCCCGATCGTGGCTACTGAACCGGGCCGCCGTCCCGCGCCTGAAGCAGGCGGATGGCTTCGCCCAGAACCGCGTGCAGATCCGCCGCGCCCTGCGGACTGAGGGGCAGGCCGATCCGCTGGCCGTGGATCGTATCGAGCACGACCATGGCGAGCTCCTCGCCGATCAGCAGGTTGGGCTGCGGCAGGCAGAGCGGCAGGACGAAATCGCCCTCCGTCTCGCCGAGGACATCCACGGCGTCCGAGGGGCGGAAAGGAGGCTTCGCATCAATCATCAGGGCTCTCCCCCACGATCCCGGTCGGGCAGGCGCAGCGACCGGACCGTCAAAGTGTCGATCTCCAGCGATCCGACCGCAAGCGCCCCCACGCGGGCGCGGCCGACCGAGAGGCGGCCGATCGCGAAGGCCCCGATCGCCACCGCCCCGAAGGCAGCGGCTCCGAGCGCCAGCGCGCCCAGCGCCGAGGCGCCGACCGCCCCGGCCCCGACCGCCCCGGCCCCGACGGCGCCGGACCCGAGCAGAGCCGCATCCCGGGCGGGCGGCGCGACCCCGCGCACCCGCGTCCGTTCACGCGTCTCCCGGGGCATCCTCGATGCGCTCATGCGAGCCCCTTTCACGGCTGGTTGGAGAGTTCGTATAGCCGACGTTAACCTGGTTTTCACGCCGTCCGGCCGAGGCTGGAGCCTCTTCGACCGCGCACCCGCCCGGCTCGAGAGGAGGCCGCCCGTGTCGCACCTGCTCCAGCCCTTGGCGATTTTCGCCTGCGGTTGCCTGCTGATCCACGCGGGCCGCGCCTATGCCCGCGCCACCACGGTCATGCTCTCGGCCACCGCCCTGACGCTGAGCGTGACGTTGGGCGCCGTGCTCTGCCAGCGGATCGGTCAGTAGAGCCGCGTCCGGTAGCCCTCGGCGATCGCGGCCTGGGCTTCCGAGACGGTCGCTGTCTGTCAGGGCCAGACCCGGATCGCCACCGGGCGGCGCAGCAGGTCCCGGTCGGAGGTGATGCTGCAGCCCTTCGTCCGCAGGCTGGCATAGGTCAGGAGCGCCGTGTCGCCGACATCGTCGAAGTTGCGGCCCTTGGCGTCCGGATCGAGAAGCGACGGGTAGGCGATCAGCGGTGCGGTCGCCGTGCAGGGATCGTCGTAGAGGGTCGCGCCCTCGACGAGCAGGCGGGGCTGGTCCCAGGCGATCAGGTCGCGGGAGCTGGTCCAGTAGAAGCCGGAACGCGCGAACCCCTCCCCCGCCTTGGCCATGAACACCGCGATCCAGGCGCCCGAGCCGCGGTGCCGGACCACGGCCCCGACGGGCCCCGGGAACGGACCGACCGGCCGGCAGGTGGCGGGCTTCGGAGCGGGGCTTCCGTAGGGATCCGGGAAGGCGGCGGTGAAGCCAGTGCCGGTCCAGGCCCGCCAGCGGGTCGGGTCGGCGGGATCGTCGCTGCGGAACAGGCAGAGTCCCGCCTCCTGGTCGCTGCCGGGACGGGTCCAGCCGGTGGTCGAGGCCATGAAATAGCGCCAGCGTCCGTCGGCGACGATGTTCGACGGGTTGAAGAAGCCGCGGTGACGGCCCTGATCGATCTCCTGCCGGAACGGGGCGCCGGCCACCACAACGGGCGGGCTCTTCCGCGTGAAGCTGCGTCCCCCGTCTACAGAGGCGGCGGCCGTGATCGTGTTGTACCAGCAGGCCATGTATTCCCCCGCCGGACAGCGGCCGGGATGTTCGTTGGCCTGATACTCGTGGTGCAGCAGCGCGGCCACGCGGGTGCCGTCCTCGGTCCAGGTGGCGGTGATCCACGAACGGTCGTCGTAGGCTGCCGGATCGGATTTCTCGCCCGAATCCAGCACCACCGTGCAGTCGAGCTTGAGGTGGCCGAGGTCTGGGCCGCGTAGCGCCCGGTTGCGGTAATGCAATCCGAAGAGCGCCACAGCGCCCATGGCATCGCGGAAGGCGCGGGCCGGGGCATCCGGGACATCGGTGCCATCGCAGGCATCGCGGCCCGCCTTGAAGACGATCGACGGCGGGCCGACCAGGGTCAGCGCCGAGAGCGGGGGATCGGCTGCGGCGAGGGCTGGGAGGGGTAAGACGGCGCAGAGCAGCGTGATCGCCGCGGACGTGAGACGCGACGCGCCCCCTCTCCCGTGCGGGAGAGGGCTGGGGTGAGGGATGAGAAGTCTCAGGATCGAGCACGCCGTCGACGCGCGTGAATGGCGCGCCGCATCCGGAGCGTCCTTATCCCTCACCCTGTCCCTCTCCCGCACGGGAGAGGGGACCCGCACTCTGTTCTGCAACCGTATCGCCGCCCACGATACGGAGATCCTGAAGTCCTCAAAGGAAGGCGGGAGAGTCCCGCGCCATCCTCCGACGACACGATCCGGCAGCAAGCCCATGGCAACGATCCGGCTGCGTCCCGGCCGCGCCTGGACAAACAGGCTGAGATTCGCTTGAGAACCCTTACAGAGTGCTTGCACTCGACTGGCCCGTCCAAGAGTCTCCCATGGTTCTCCTGATCCTCGGGCTCGTGCTGTTCCTCGGCACGCATGCCTTCTCGATGGCGCGCACCCGCCGCGCTGCGATCGTCGGCCAGATCGGCGAGGGCCGGTACAAGCTCGGCTACACCGCCCTGTCGCTGCTGGGGCTGGTGCTGATCGGTGTCGGCTTCCACGACTACCGACTCGCCGGCTACATCCCGGTCTGGGATCCGCCGGTCTGGACGCGCCACCTCGCGCTGACGCTGGTCTTGCTGGCCTTCATCAGCCTCGCCGCCGCCTATCTGCCGGGCCATATCCGCGCCAAGGCCAAGCACCCGATGCTGCTCGCCGTGAAGATTTGGGCGACGGCGCATCTGCTGGCCAACGGCGATCTCGGCTCGATGTTGCTGTTCGGCGGTTTCCTGGCCTGGGCGGTGACGGCGCGGATCAGCGCCAAGCGCCGGGCGCTGGCCCCCGGCGCGGTCGTGGCTCAGCATGCCGGCCCCGCGGTGGCGCCCCATGGCTGGCGCAACGATATCCTGGCGGTGGTGATCGGCACGGCGGCGTGGTTCGTCTTCGCGCGCTACCTGCACTACCCGGTGATCGGCGTGCCGGTCTGGCCGGGTCAGGCCTGATCGAGGATCTTGGGATTCCCAGGGGCTCGCCCTCGGGCAGGTTTTCAGGGCAGAGCCCTGAAGCTCAGTTGCCCAGGGCTCCGCCCTGGACCCGCGAAAGGTCTCGACCTTTCGAAACCGGGACATCTTCGTGCGCGGCGCGGACGGGCTTCGGGACAGGACCTGTCGCCAACCCGCCGCCCGTGTGTTAGGCGCGGGTCCCAATCGAGGTACAAGGTGGGGCGCCGGCATCGGCGGCCCGGGATAGAATGGCCGAGAACAACGAGTTCCTTCGCGAAGTCAACGAGGATTACCGCCGCGACCGGATCCTCCAGATTTGGAAGCGCTACAGCGGCGTGATCATCGCGCTCGCTGTGCTCCTGGTGGCGGGGGTGGCGGGCTGGCGCTACTGGCAGGCCCAGCAGCGCGCCGCCGCCGAGACGGCCTCGATCCAGTTCGATGAGGCCAACCGCCTCGCCAAGGAGGGCAAGGTCACGGAGGCCGACAAGGCGTTTGACGCCCTGGAGGCGCAGGCTCCGGCGGGCTACCGGCTGTTGGCCCGCTTCCGTGCCGCGGCCGAGACGGGCAAGCACGACGCGGCTGCCGGCGCGGCCGAGTTCGACAAGCTCGCCGACGATACCGGCCTCGGCGACGGTCTGCGTGACCTCGCCCGCCTGCGCGCGGCCCTGCTGCGCCTCGACGGACCGAACCCGGATCCGGCACTCGCCAACCTTCAGGGTCTGGCCGCCGGCACGCCGTTCCGCCACACGGCGCGCGAGATGCTGGGGCTCTCCGCCTTGAAGAAGGGCGACTACGAGGAGGCCGGCCGCTGGTTCGATCAGATCGTGGCCGATCCCGACACCCCGCGGAACCTGCGCGATCGGATCGAGGTCTATGCGGCGATCGTGGCGGGTGGCCCCGTCACGGTGACCGAGGCCAAGCCCGAGCCCGCCGCACCGCCCCCGCCGATCACTCGCTGATTTCTTCGAACTTTTCGAGACCTATCATGGATATGCCGACCGTCGCGATCGTCGGGAGGCCGAACGTCGGCAAGTCGACCCTGTTCAACCGCCTCGTGGGCAAGAAGCTCGCGCTGGTCGACGACCGCCCGGGTGTGACCCGCGACCGGCGTGAGGGCGACGTCACCTTCGGCGGCCTCCAGTTCCGGGTGATCGACACCGCTGGCCTCGAGGAGGCGGACGAGAAGACCCTCACGGGCCGGATGCGGATGCAGACCGAGGCGGCGATCCTGGCCGCCGACGTGGTGCTGTTCGTGATCGACGCCCGTGCCGGCGTGCTTCCGGCCGACCAGCCCTTCGCCGAACTGGTGCGGCGCTCCGGCTGCCCGGTGATCCTGATTGCCAACAAGGCCGAGGGCGGCACCGGTCTCGCCGGGGCCTACGAAGCCTTCACCCTCGGGCTCGGCGACCCGATCCCGTTCTCGGCCGAGCATGGCGAGGGGCTGGGCGAACTGCACGAGGCGCTCACGGGTGCCCTGCCCAAGCGCGATGACGACGAGGCGGACGAGGACGCCCCCGGCGGCCGGTCCCTGAAGGTCGCCATCGTGGGCCGCCCCAATGCCGGCAAGTCCACGCTGATCAACCACATGCTCGGCGAGGAGCGGCTGCTCGTGGGCCCCGAGGCCGGTATCACCCGCGATTCCATCTCGCTGGACTGGGAGTGGCGCGGGCGGCGGATCAAGCTGCACGACACGGCCGGGATGCGCCGCCGCGCCCGGATCGACGACAAGCTCGAAAAGCTCGCGGTCTCGGACGGGTTGCGCGCCGTGCGCTTCGCCGAGGTGGTGGTGGTGCTGCTCGATGCCACGATCCCGTTCGAGAAGCAGGATCTCACCATCGTCGATCTCGTCGAGAGCGAGGGCCGGGCCGTGGTGATCGGCCTCAACAAGTGGGATCTGGTCGCCGACCAGCCGGGCCTGCTCAAGCAGCTGCGCGAGGATTGCACCCGCCTGCTGCCGCAGGTGCGCGGCGTCTCGGTGGTACCGCTCTCCGGGCTGGCCGGCGACGGGATCGATAAGCTGATGCAGGCGGTGGTGGATGCCGCCGAGGTCTGGGACAAGCGGATCTCGACCTCGCGCATCAACGACTGGCTAAGCGAGGCGACCTCGCGCAACCCGCCTCCGGCGGTCTCGGGCCGGCGGATCAAGATCCGCTACGCGACCCAGGTGAAGAGCCGGCCGCCGCATTTCGCGCTGTTCGGCAACCAGCTGAATGCGCTGCCGAAATCCTACACCCGTTACCTCGTGAACGGCCTGCGCGAGGCGTTCGAGCTGCCGGGCACGCCGATCCGCCTGTCGCTCAGGACTTCCCAGAACCCGTTCGACAAGGGGTAACCGGGCTTCCAGGCGACCCGGGGCTCCGCAAGCCCCCTTAGCAAACCGCGTCGGCGATCCAGTCCACCGCCGCGGCCAACGCGGCGCGCTCATCCTGTCCCGCCGTGAGGGACGCCTCGTAGGCGGCGATCTGGCCGTCCGCGCTCGTCCCCTCCGCGACGATCGCCCGGGCACGGGCGACATCGGTGACGCAGCCGAGGGCCTCGGCATCCTCCTCCACCAGGGCGAGAACGGCCTCCAGCGCCTCGGCGAACGGCACGGCCTCGCCCCGCGTCTCGTCGATCAGCGTCGCCTGCACGCCGCTGTGCTGGGCACGCCAGAGGTTTTCCGAGGCCAAGGCCCGCGAGACGCTATCGAGCCCGGAATGAAGGTCCGGCCGGCGCACGCACAGGCGCACGAGGCAGCGGAACAGGGCGGCGATGCACAGCGAATCGTCGAGCCGCGTGCACGCATCGGCGATGCGTAGCTCCAGGGTCGGAAACTTGATCGACGGCCGCAGGGACCACCAGAGAAAACTGGCATCCGCGATGGCGCCCGAGCGGGTCATGATATCCACGAACCGCGCATGGGCGGCGGCATCGACAAAGAGTTCGGGCAGGCCGGTGCGGGGCAATTCGCCGAACACGCTGAGCCGGTAGGCCCGCAAGCCGGTCGCCTCACCCTGCCAGAATGGCGAGGAGGCCGAGAGCGCGAGCAGCAGCGGCTGGAACGGGAGCAGCCGGTTCATCAGGTCGACGCGGGCCTCCGGGTCCGCCACCTCGACGTGGACATGCATGCCGCAGATCAGCGCCCGCCGGGCCGCGATGCCGACATCCGACAGGATACCCTGGTAGCGCTCCCCATCGGTGGCGGTCTGGCGCGACCAATGCGCCAGGGGATGGGTGCCGCAGGCGAGGAGCCGCAGGCCGTTCGCCGCCGCGATCCCGGTGAGTTGCCCCCGCTGACCGCCGAGGTTATCCCGGGCGGCAGCCGCGTCGGTGAGCGGCGGCGTGCAGAGTTCGACCTGGGCGGCGACCAACTCGCGCCCGGTCTCGGGCAGGTCCGCCTTCACCCGCGCGTGGAAGGTCTCCAGGTCGCCGCGCGGCGTGCCGCGGGTCTCGGCATCAGCGAGGAAGTATTCCTCCTCGATGCCGAACCGGTAGCTGTGGGCACTCATCGGGGTCTCCGCAAACGCGACGCGTGCGCCAACGCGCCGGCCCGCGTGAAGGTGCCCTCAACCCGCCCGCAGCGCCCCGCCCACCAGCCAGGCCGGATCGAACCAGCGATCCGCCTCGCCGTCATAGGGCAGGCGCGTGATATCCCAGTTCTGGATGTACTGGGCGTAGACGTTCCACACCGCGATCCCGCCGCCCACGAAGATCCGCCGGCCCGGATAGCGCTTGAGGACCTGCTCCGGGTCCTCGTGGCTGCGGATCACGTCGATGGTGCGGTCCTTGAAGGCGAATTCGGGGACCGAAGCCACGGTCTTCGGCCCGGCGATCAGCACGTGGCCCATGGTCAGCGCAAAGAAGCGCGTCACGTCCTCCACGAAGAGCGGATCGGTGTTGCCCTCCCAGGGCAGGTGGCCGTTGAGGCCGAGCTGGCCGCGCAGGCCGATCGCACAGATGCAGCGGACGTCGATCATCGCAAATCCCAAACCCAGCGGACTCTGCCCGCCACTCGCCGGAGCCGCGGGCCCCGGACCCCTCTACGCGGGTGCGCGGAACCGCATCACCCGGTCGGTGGGGAAATCGTAGAGTGCGCCGGTCTCGGCCCAATCCGGGCTGGCGAAGCGCACGAAATGGGGCGCGAGGTCCTCGGGTGTCCGCAGTGTCTCGGGATCCTCGCCGGGCATGGCCGAGCGGCGCATCCCCGTGCGCAGGGGGCCCGGATTGACGAGCATCGCGCGGATGGCTGTGCTCTCGTTCTCGGCGGCGTAAGTGCGCACCAGGGCTTCGAGCGCCGCCTTGGAGACCGAGTATGGCCCCCAGTAGGGCCGGCACTTGGAGGCCGCCCCCGAGGAGACGAAGATCGCCCGCCCGGCATCCGACATGCGCAGCAGCGGGTCTAGCGAGCGGATCAGGCGCCAATTGGCAGTGACGTTCACGTCCATCACCTGCCCCCAGATCTTCGGGGTGATGTGGCCGATCGGCATGAGCGCGCCGAGGATGCCGGCATTGGCGATCAGGATGTCGAGCCGCTTCCAGCGCTCGTTGATCGCGGCGCCGAGGCGGTCGATCGCCTCGTAATCAGTGAGGTCGAAGGGGACCAGAGTGGCGCTGGAGCCCGCCGCGCGGATCGCGTCGTCCAGTTCCTCCAGGGCGCCGACGGTGCGGGCCACCGCGACGACGTGCGCGCCAGCTCCGGCGAGCGCCAGGGCGGCGGCTCGCCCGATACCGCGGGATGCGCCGGTGACGACCGCAACGCGGCCTTCCAGAGGTCTCTGAGACTCAGCCATGCGCAGGACCTAGCGCATTCCCACCCGAAGGGTCGAGGGACCGGTTTCAAAAGGTCTTCGACCTTTTGCGGGTACAGGGCAGAGCCTTGCTGGGTTTGGGCGAAGCCCGATCTCGGGGTTCCGCCCTTTGGAAACCCCGACTGTCAGTCCGCCTCGGCGAGCATGGCGAAGCGCTTCGGGCCGGCGATGGAGAGGTCGGTTAGGCCAGTCGGGTACTCGCCCGTGAAGCAATGGTCGGTGTATTGCGGGCAGGCCGCGTTGCGCACCTCCTCGCCCATCGCCCGGTAGAGGCCGGGGATCGACAGGAAGGCCAGCGAATCGGCGCCGATATACTTACGCATGGCCTCAAGATCGTGGGTCGCGGCGAGGAGCTTCTCGCGCTCGGGCGTGTCGATCCCGTAGAAATCCGGGTACGTGATCGGCGGCGAAGCGATCCGGAAATGCACCTCCGCGGCGCCGGCCTCGCGCATCATCCGGACGATCTTCACCGAGGTGGTGCCGCGCACGAGGCTGTCGTCCACCAGCACGATGCTCTTGCCCTCGATCGCCGCGCGGTTGGCCGAGTGCTTCATCCGCACGCCGAGTTCGCGCACCGACTGGGTCGGCTGGATGAAGGTCCGGCCGACATAGTGGTTGCGGATGATCCCCATCTCGAAGGGAAGGCCGGTCTCCTGCGCGAAGCCCAGAGCCGCCGGCACGCCGGAATCGGGAACCGGCACCACGACATCCGCGGGGACCGAAGCCTCGCGGGCGAGTTCCCGGCCAATCGCCTTGCGCACCTCGTAGACGCTCTTGCCGTTCACCACGGAATCCGGCCGGGCGAAGTAGATGTACTCGAAGATGCAAGGCCGCATTGGCACGGCGTCGGCGAAGCGGATCGACTCGACCCCCTCCTCGGAGATCACCACGATCTCGCCGTTCTCGATGTCGCGCACGAACCGGGCGCCGATGATGTCGAGCGCGCAGGTCTCGGAGGCCAGCATGTAACGGCCGTCGAGTTCGCCCAGCACCAGTGGGCGGATGCCCATCGGGTCGCGGGCGCCGATCAGCTTCTTGTTGGTCAGTGCCACGATCGCGTAGGCGCCCTCGATCGCCTGCAGGGCGTCGATGAAGCGCTCGATGATCCGCGGCTTCCGCGAGCGGGCCGCAAGGTGCAGGATCACCTCGGTGTCGGAGGTCGACTGCGTGATCGCGCCGTCGCGCACGAGATCGCGGCGGATCGACAGGGCGTTGGTCAGATTGCCGTTATGGGCGACTGCAAGGCCGCCGCTTGCGAGTTCCGCGAAGAGCGGCTGCACGTTGCGCAGGATCGTCCCGCCGGTGGTCGAGTAGCGCACGTGGCCGATGGCGGCGCGGCCCTTCAAGCGGGCGATGGTCTCGCCGTCCGAGAAGGAATCGCCCACGAGGCCGGGGCGCCGCTCGGAATGGAACACCGAGCCGTCGAAGGAGACGATGCCGGCCGCCTCCTGGCCCCGGTGCTGCAGGGCATGCAGCCCGAGCGCCACGATGGCCGAGGCCTCCGGGTGCCCGAAGATGCCGAAGACGCCGCATTCCTCGCGGAGTGTGTCGCCATCGAGATCGAAGTCGGCCTGGGGCGAAGCGGCCTGGGAATGGGCGGCGTGTGACATGCTGCTGTCGATCACTCACAGGTCCCGGCGGCGACGGGCCGGCGCGCCGGTCGTCGCGGATGCAATCCGTATGCGACCGGACCCGCTATCTAGGCGTTCGACGAGGAGCGGCCTACGGCGAATACCGCAGATCAGCGTCGCGTCGGGGTCGGCGCGGTCTCGGTGCGGCGCTGAGGCGCCGGATCGGTCTCGGCGGGGGCGTCGGCCGCCTCGTTCTGCGGCGTGACGGCCTTGGGCTTCTTGAACTGCTTCAGGAAGCCCTCGGGATTCTCGGGCAGTTGCGCCACCAGGGCGTCGCCCGACTTTTCCAGCATCGGGCGCGAACGCGCCTGCGCGGCCCAGTCCGGCACCTTGCCCTGGACCAGCCAGGACAGGAACACCCAGCCGATCACGCAGATCAGGAAGCCGCGGGCCGCCCCGAACAGGAAGCCGAGCGAGCGATCGACCGCGCCGATGCGCGAGTCGAGCACCACGTCGGAAATCTTCACCGTGATGAGCGAGACCACGATCAGCGTGCCGAGGAAGATCGCCGCGATCGAGGCGACCAGCGCCACCGTGTCGCTGCTCACGTGCTGCTTCACGGTGGGAAGCAGCATGGGATAGAGCGTCCAGGCGACCGCGGCCGCCGCCACCCAGGCGACGATCGCCAGCACCTCGCGCGTGACGCCGCGCACGGCCGCCAGCAGCGCGGAAACCGCGACAATGCCGAGCACGACGAGATCCAGGACGGTAAACGGCATCGTTAAGCTTCTAGGGACCCGAGGGGATGCCGCGTCGGCCGTGCGGCTTCCCCGGACCGCGGTGGATTTATACCAAGCCCGGCCTCGGCCGTCACCCTGGCGCACCCGTCTCATCCGGGGCCTGTGCCGTCCATGCATCAGCGGGGGGCTTCGGCCTTGCCCAATCCTGCACGCAAGCCTGCCCACAGGTGGCTCGGCTCCACGCAGAACCCGCCCCGGTGCTATGGGTCCGGCTTGTGCTTCCGGAAACCCGGTGGCGACTGAAGGAGACGGTCTGCGTGGCCGAGGCCAGACCAGCGACGGAGATCGGCGCACACGGCGCCCGGCTGACGATCGACCTCGGGGCGATCGCGGCGAACTGGCGTTCGCTCGCTGCCCGCGGCCCGGGATCCGCCTGCGCCGCCGTGGTGAAGGCGGACGCCTATGGCTGCGGGATCAGCCGTGTCGGGCCGACCCTGTGGACGGCTGAATGCCGGACCTTCTTCGTTGCGCACCTGTCCGAAGGGATCGCGGCCCGCGCCGCCCTGCCGGAGGCGGAGATCTACATCCTGAACGGCCTGCCGCCGGGTGCCGCCGCGGCCTTTGCGGCGCACGGGCTGCGCCCCGTGCTGGGCAGCGTCGAGGAGCTGACGGAATGGGCAGCCCTCTCGGCCGGCCGCCTGCCCGCGGCGCTCCACGTCGATACCGGCATGAACCGGCTGGGCCTGCCCGTTCCGGACGCGCTCGATCTCGCGGGTGATACGCGGATCGCCGCGGCCGGGATCGATCTGATTCTCAGTCACTTCGTCAGCGCCGAGAAGCCGGAGGATCCGGTCAACGCCCGGCAGATCGCCGATTTCGCCCGCGTCCGGGCAGCCTTTCCCGGGATCCGGGCCTCCTTGGCGAATTCGTCGGGGGTCTTCCTCGATGGTGCCCACCATGACCTCCTGCGGCCGGGCTACGCCCTGTTCGGCGGCAATCCGACGCCGGGATCCGCGAACCCGATGCGCCCGGTGGTGCGGCTGGAGGCGCTGATCGCGCAGGTTCGCGACGTCGAGACGGGTGCAACCGCGGGCTATAACGGCCGCTGGACCGCGCCCCGGCCGAGCCGGCTCGCCACGCTCTCGCTCGGCTATGCCGACGGGTTTCCGCGGGCGATCAGCGGGCGCGGGCAGGCGCTGGTCGGTGGAATTCCCTGCCCGATCCTCGGCCTGGTCTCGATGGACCTGATTATTCTCGACGTCACCGAGGCCCCCGCCGCGAAGCGCGGCGTCGGAGCCGTGTTGATCGGCGACAGCCTCGATATCGACGCGGTCGGCCGCTCCGCCGGCACGATCGGCTACGAGATCCTGACCGGTCTGGGTTCTCGTTATGTTCGAACCTATGTAGACTGAGCCGATTCACCTCCTGGACCGCCGGTCGCCCGGCGCTTGGACCCGCATGGCCAAGATCCACCAGACCTTCGTGTGTCAGTCCTGCGGGGCGGTCTACAACCGCTGGCGCGGGCGCTGCGAGGCCTGCAACGGCTGGAACACGATCGTCGAGGAGGCGCCCGCCGCCCCCGGCCAGTCGGGTCCGGCCGCGACCCGACCGTCGCGCAACCGCGGCCGGGTGTTCCCGCTGGAGGGCCTGACCGGCGAGGCCAAGGAGGCGCCCCGCATCCCCTCGGGGATCGGCGAGCTCGATCGGGTGACCGGCGGCGGCTTCGTGCGCGGCTCGGTGATCCTGCTCGGCGGCGATCCCGGCATCGGCAAGTCGACCCTGCTGATGCAGGCCTCCGCGGCCATGGCGGGGACGGGTGAACGGGTCGCCTACATCTCGGGCGAGGAGGCGGTGGGGCAGGTGCGTCTGCGGGCCGAACGGCTGGGGCTGAGTTCCCGCCCGGTGGACCTCGCCGCCGAGACCAATGTGGAGGACATCGTCGAGACCCTGAGCCAGGGCCGGCCGCCGGCTTTGGCGATCATCGACTCGATCCAGACCATGTGGACCGAGACGGTGGAATCGGCCCCCGGCACGGTCACGCAGGTGCGCTCGTCCGCCCAAGCGCTGATCCGCTTCGCCAAGACCACCGGCACGGCGGTGATTCTCGTGGGGCACGTCACCAAGGACGGGCAGATCGCCGGCCCCCGGGTGGTGGAGCATATGGTCGACGCGGTCGCCTCGTTCGAGGGTGACCAGGGCCACCATTTCCGCATCCTGCGCGCGGTGAAGAACCGGTTCGGACCGACCGACGAGATCGGCGTGTTCGAGATGACCAATGCGGGACTCGCCGAGGTGCCGAACCCCTCGGCCCTGTTCCTGGCGGGGCGCGACCATCAGGCGGCGGGCACCGCGGTCTTTGCCGGGATGGAGGGCACGCGGCCGCTGCTGGTGGAGATCCAGGCCCTGGTCGCCCCCTCCTCGCTCGGCATGCCGCGGCGCGCCGTGGTGGGCTGGGACCCGAACCGGCTGTCGATGGTCCTGGCCGTGCTGGAGGCCCATGGCGGCATCCGGCTCGGCACGCACGACGTTTATCTGAATGTCGCCGGCGGCCTGCGCATCACCGAGCCGGCGGCCGACCTCGCGGTGGCGGCAGCCCTGGTCTCGTCGCTGTCCGGGGCCGTGCTGCCGTCAGAGACGGTGTATTTCGGCGAGATCGGCCTGTCGGGGGCGATCCGGCCGGTGGCCCAGGCCGGCTCCCGGTTGAAGGAGGCCCAGAAACTCGGCTTTGCCAAGGCGCTGATCCCGCAGGGCCGCGGCGAGGGCGAGAAGGCGCTGTCCGTCGAGACGCTGCGTCACATCGCCGATCTGGTGGCAGGGATCAGCGCGGGAGCACCGCGCAGAGCACCCAGCGGCCGCGGGCGGGCGCCGTCGCGCTACGCCGACGAGGAGATCTAGGCGAGTCCCCTGAGTCGGTGTCGATGCTCAATGACAACCGCATGAGCCCGAACCGCAGCCCCCGCCGTCCTTGGCGGGCGCTTGGCGCGCCGTGTCGCGGTCGAGGCCGCGCTCGGCGAGTTCGGTCAGGTAGGTGCTCCAGCGCGCCTCGTACTCGCGGCCCAGCGTGTGCAGGTAGCCCCAGCCGTAGATGCCGGTGTCGTGCATGTCGTCGAAGCCGAGCTTGACTGCGTAGTTGCCGATCGGCTGCACCGCCAGGATGGCGACGGAGCGCTTGCCGCCGATCACCTTGCGCTCCAGCGGCGAGTGCCCCTGCACCTCGGCCGAGGGGCTCGACACCCTCAGGTACTCGGCCGGCAGGGCGTAGCGCGCCCCGTCCTCGAAAGCGACGTTGAGACTCCGCCGGTCAGCCGACAGGCGGATCTCGGTCGGCCACAGATCCTCGCTCACGGGTCACACTCCTCACGCAATCGGGGGCTGCGGCCAGCCGTATGCTTGCCCGCAACCCTTTGTGGCATCATATGCCGGACGATGCTCGATGACAGCTCCCTGACGCCGCAGACGATCGCGGCCGGCGCGCCCGCTGGGCCGGCGCCCCTGATTGACCCGTTCCAGCGGGCCATCTCCTATCTGCGCATCTCGGTGACCGATCGCTGCGACCTGCGCTGCGCCTACTGCATGTCCGAGCACATGGAGTTCCTGCCCAAGCTCGACCTGCTGACCCTGGAAGAGTTGGATCGGCTCTGCGGCGTGTTCATCGCCCGCGGGGTGCGCAAGCTGCGGATCACTGGCGGCGAGCCGTTGGTGCGCCGGGACATCATGCACCTGTTCCGCCGCCTCGCGCGTCACCTCGATTCGGGGGCACTGGAGGAGCTGACCCTTACCACCAACGGCACGCAGCTCACCCGCTACGCCGACGAGCTGGCGAGCCTGGGCGTGCGCCGGATCAACGTCTCGCTGGACACGCTCGACCCGCAGAAGTTTCGCGACATCACCCGCCGGGGCGACCTCAAGGTGGTGCTCGACGGCATCGCGGCGGCCCGGGCGGCCGGGATGAAGGTCAAGATCAACGCGGTGGCGCTCCGCGACCTTAACGCCGACGAGATCCCCGACATGATCGCCTGGGCCCACGGCCTCGGCATGGACATGACGTTGATCGAGGTGATGCCGCTCGGCGAGATCGAGGCGGACCGGACCGACCAGTTCCTGCCCCTGTCGGTCGCCCGGCAGCGCCTGGAGACCCGCTATACGCTCACCCCCCTGCCCGATCGGACCGGCGGGCCGGCTCGCTACGTCAGGGTCGAGGAGACGGGCGGCCGTCTCGGTTTCATCACGCCGCTGACCCATAATTTCTGCGAGAGCTGCAACCGGGTCCGCCTGACCTGCACCGGCCAGCTCTACCTGTGCCTGGGCCAGGAGGATTCGGCCGACCTCCGGGCGGTGCTGCGCGCCTCGCAGGACGATGCCGTTCTGGCGGCGGCCGTGGTCGAGGCGATCACCCGCAAGCCCAAGGGGCACGACTTCGTCATCGAGCGCCAGCGCCCGGCCGCCGTGCCGCGGCACATGAGCGTCACGGGGGGCTGAGCGCTCCGGTCCCGCCGACGGCCCGAACTATGCGAGGGCGGCCCTCGTCTGGCGAAGCCCTGGCTCCCAGGCTAGGTGTGTGCGGCGCACGCGCCGCGCGGGATCAGCGCACGACAACCGGGAGCCGCACTTGGCCACGATCATCCCCGTCGCTTCCTTCGACTGCGTCGTGTTCGGCGCGACCGGCGATCTGACCGCACGAAAGCTTCTGCCGGCCCTGTTCTACCGCTTCCGCGACGGCCAGATCCCGGAGACCAGCCGGATCATCGGCGCCTCGCGCTCGGAGCTGTCGCGCGACGCCTTTCACGAGCACGCCCGTGACGCCCTGAAGCGCTTCGTGCCGGCCTCCGATCTGAACGAGGAGATGCTCCAGCGCTTCCTCGACCACGTCGACTACGTGGCGGTCGACGGTGCCGGCGACAGTGGCTGGGACGACCTCGTGGCCAAGCTCGACGAGCGGCCCGACCAAGTGCGGCCCTACTACCTCGCCACCTCCCCCGACCTCTACGGCTCGATCTGCCGCAACCTCGCGGCCCACGGGCTGGTCGGCGAGAAGTCCCGCGTCGTGCTGGAGAAGCCGATCGGCAAGGATCTGAAATCCGCCAAGGCGATCAATGACGCGGTCGGCGAGGTCTTCCCCGAATCACAGATTTTCCGGATCGACCATTACCTCGGCAAGGAGACGGTTCAGAACCTGCTCTCCCTGCGCTTCGCCAACACGATCTTCGAGCGGCTCTGGACCTCGGACGTGATCGACCACGTCCAGATCACGGTCGCCGAGACCGTCGGCGTCGAGGGCCGGGCCGGCTACTACGACACCTCGGGCGCCATGCGCGACATGCTGCAGAACCACATCCTGCAGCTGCTCTGCCTCACCGCCATGGAGAGCCCGCTCAACCTCGAAGCCAACTCAGTCCGCGACGAGAAGCTGAAGGTGCTGCGCGCCCTCAAGCCGATCACCGCCCACGACATCCAGACCGTGACCGTGCGCGGCCAGTACGTGGCGGGCGCTGTCGACGGCAAGCCGGTGGAGGGCTACCTCACCGAGCTCGGCCATGAGAGCCGGACCGAGACCTTCGTGGCCATGAAGGTCGAGATCCAGTCGGGACGCTGGGCCGGGGTGCCGTTCTACCTGCGCACCGGCAAACGCCTGCCCCGGAAACTCTCGGAGATCGTGGTGCAGTTCCGCGCCTCGCCGTTCTCGATCTTCCCCGAGGAGGCATTCGGCCGCGAGCCGAACCGCCTCGTGATCCGCCTGCAGCCGCAGGAGGGCATGAAGCTCGAGGTGATGACCAAGGATCCCGGGCCCGGCGGCCTGCGCCTGCGCCCGACCGACCTCGACATCTCCTTCGAAGAGACCTTCAAGCAGCGCTACCCCGACGCCTACGAGCGCCTGCTGATGGACGTGGTCCGCGGCAACGCCACCCTATTCATGCGCCGCGATGAGGTCGAAGCCGCCTGGGCCTGGGCGGACGGCGTGCTTAAGGTCTGGGCCGACCGGCCCGAGGCACCCCGGCCCTATCCGGCCGGCAGCTGGGGGCCGACCGCCGCCATCGCGCTGATCGAGCGGGACGGCCGAACCTGGCACGAGGAGCTGCGCTGACGCGCTATCCCCAGCTTACGGCCAAGCTGCCATCATACCGTCAACACGGAGAGGAACTCTGCCGGTGCCGCCGGTCACCGCCCCGCCAGAGGGCGGATACCGCCACGCACAAGGGATCATCGCATGCTCGACACCTATCGGGACGCGGCCGCCCTCGCTGAGCGCCGCCTAGAGCGCTCGGTCGCCGCGACCCTGCGCATCATCGCGGCCGCCCATGACGAGCGGCAGGCCCCGCCGATCTCCGCAGCCCGGCGCCGCCTGAGCGAGGTCTATGGCGCCACCCGTCTTGCCCGCCGCCGGGAGCAGGCGCAGCGCACGGCGTAACACCGCCACGGTCGAAACCCTGGGGATTTTTAAAGGACGAGCCCTTTGGCGGGGTCTCCGGGCGGAGCCCTGCGAGCTTGACCAGGGCTCCGCCTTGGACCCAAGAAAGGTCTCGACCTCTCGAAACCATGACCAGCCTGAGGTACGATCCTCCTAGACGGCGGCGTCCCACGTCTCGCTGAGCAGCACCCCGCCGCGGACGAGGCGAGCCCGGAGCACGACATCGCCAGCCGGCATCGGCTCCGGCGGGCGCCACTCCGCGTAGATCCGCCAGCCGCCGGTCTGCGGCACGAAGTTGGAGACCGGTTCGTGCATCGTGCCGGCACTGGCCGAGACCTCCGCGGTCACCGACTCGTCCGGCCCGGCAGGCAGGCCCGGCCCCGCGAAATCGATCACGCAGAGCCGTCGCTCCGGGCGCGGCGGCGTCAGGGGCCGCAGGCGCTCCGCCGAACCGAATCGCGTCGACGTCACCCGGGCCAGCGCCGTCTCGGGGATCGCCGGCACCGGCTCGGCTCCCACGGTGGTCAACCGGTAGGCGAGGTGCAGAGCTGTCCCCGGCTGCGCCGGCGCGTCCGGCATGAACGCCGCGACGATGTTGTCCATGTATTCCTCGACCGCGGGGATCTCGTAGAGCTGCACCGCGCCGGCCGCGAAAGCGCCCCCAGCGGAATCGGGATTCACCCATAGGCCGGGCCGCGCCTCCTGACGGGCCTCCACGTCAAGATAAGCGGCAAAGTTCCGCTCGCGCTGCAGCAGCCCGAACCCTGCGAGCGGCTTCGACGCGAAGGCCGAGATCTGTGGCTGCCGGCGCCCGTTGACCAGCGGACGCCACAGCCGGTCGGTCCCCGCGGCGACGCAGAGCCCGTCGGAATCGTGCACCTGCGGGCGGAAGTCGTCGAACGGCTTGGCGCCCCGAGCACCGGGCCCGTTCTCACCATGCAGGAACATGCTGGTGAGGGGCGCGAGACCCAGCTTGGCGAGCGGAACCCGCGGATGCAGCGCGGCGGTGACGTCGATCCGCGCCGGATCACCAGGGCTGATGACGAAACGGTAGGCACCAGCCACGCTCGGACTGTCAAGGAGCGAGAGCACCGTCAGGCTGTGGGCCCCGGGTTCGGGCTCGCAGAGCCAATGGGCGACGAAATCCGGAAATTCCTCGCCCTCCGACGCGCCGGTGCCGATGGCGAGGCCCCGCGCCGAGAGCCCGTATTCCTGGTTGGCGGCGCGCAGGCGGAAATACGAGGCGCCGAGGAACACCAGAAACTCCTCCTGAAAGCCCTTCGGGCGCCAGGCGGGCGTATCGGGGAAGGCGTGGTGCAGGCGGAAACCCGCGAAGCCGAGATCCGGCGAGAAACTCTGGCCGGCGA
>NZ_JALNUM010000048.1:0-45588 GCF_026540795.1 Methylobacterium sp. GC_Met_2 | reverse complement strand
GAAGGGCACGCCGAAGCTGTTGCCGGTGGAGCGGCTGGAGGCGTCGAAGGCATAGCCGGCGTTGATACCGAAGTAGGCGCCCGACCAGGTGAACACCGGCACGGGGGTGAACACGGGCGGCGGGGCGGCGCGGCGCGGCAGGTCGGCGGCCGAGGCGGCGCCGGTCAGGAGCGCCGTGGCGGCGCTCGCGAGAAGAAGCTTCTTGATCATCTGGTCCTCTGTCTCCCGTTGAGCGGGATGTGTGCCCGGCGACAAGGACGTCAGGACGCGGCTGAGCGATAGTGCAGAGATGCAACAGCCGGCCCGGGGGTCCGGAGCCCCACAGCAGTAAGGTGCGCTAGAGCACATCATTGCGGCGATTTGATCGGCCAATGAGAAACTATTAAAGGATGCTCGACTCAGGACAGACGCTTAATATTCTCTTGCTGTGGCGGATTGAGAGATCTTCTGGCGGCACGCTATCGATGCTCGCTCAGGACGAATCGTAGCTCTCTGGAATTCTAACGCAAGTTGTTTGGCTCGGTGCTGAAGACACGCTTATTGAGAAAGGGCAGTGGGGATCGGATCGCGATGTCGGCGTGTCCCCCGTCGGCCGATTCCCGCCCTGCGCCGCTCCGTGCGCTGCATGGCTGAGACCCATATCCGCCCGCATCCGGGCCTGGCATCGGCCCCCGGCGCCCTGGAGACTGCAGGATCGCTGGAGGCGGTCGTGTCCATCCTGCGGAGGACCGCACGGGCGGTCGCCAGCTCCGACGGGATTGCGGTCGTCCTGCGCGAGGATGACACCGTCTACTACGCGGCGGAAGACGCGATCGAGCCGCTGTGGCGCGGGCGCCGGTTCCGGCTGACCGAGTGCATCTCAGGCTGGTGCATTCTGAACGGCCAGACGGTGAGCGTGCCCGATATCGAGCGTGATCCACGGGTCCCAGTGGCGGCCTATCGCACCACATCGATGCGCAGCCTCGTCATCGTCCCGATTGGCGTTCCCGAGGCGGTGGCCGCGCTGGGTGCCTACTGGTGCGCCTCCGTCATCCCGGACGACGCGACCATCTGCCGGCTGGAGGCCCTGGCTCATCAGGCCGCGGCCGCATTCGGGCGGGTACGGCTTCTGTCCGAGGCGATCGGAGCCCAGGCCTCGGCGCAGCCCTCCGGTTCCTGACGCCCAGGGCCGCCGCCAGACGTATCGACCGCCGCTGGCCGGAGGGATCGTTCGGCCGTTCCGGTTGTTCCTCGCTTCCACGACCCCGTAGGATGTTCGACCTCCCCCATGAAGCGCTTCGTCCTCGTCGGTATCTTCGCGGCTCTCCTGATCGCCATCGTCCTCATTGCGGCCACGTGGTCGAAGGTCACGCCCGTGAACCCGGCCGTGACGCCCGACACCTCATCCACGCCCAATCCGACCGGTCAGCGGAAATGAAGGCTCGGCATCGGCGAGCGTACAGCCTACCGGGCGGCGGGATCCGGTCCGCGGCCGGATGCACCGTCCGAACCGTTGGCCTTGCGGGAACATGCGTTGCGCTGAGGCCTTGAACCGTCACCGGCTGTTCGGCAGGCCGTCAGGAGGGGCGCATGGGACAGGATGTCGACGCGGCACGCGAAGCCTTCGGGACTGTGCCCCCGGCGCGGCCCGCGCGACCCGTAGGAGAGACCGATCCGACGGCGGGCGGCAGCGGACCGCACGCCCCGGGCGCCGCCGTTCCGGATGCCCAGGTGGCGCCCGAGACCGGCGGCTACGACACCCGGCCGCCCCGGCCCATGCCAGACAACCGCAAGGGCGGCCACGGCGCCGGCTGACCTATCCCGGTGTGTCCACCGCAACGATCTGGCTAGAATGCGAGTATAACAGTTGCATAGATCTGCAAATTTTAGCCGATTCCTCAAGCGATCCCGTTAAATCACCTGATTCCGGAACGTCGTGCTCCACGAAAGGTTTGATGGTTCCGAAACCATCACGGAGCCCATCATGCGTATCTCTCTTGCCCTTGTCCTCGCGACCCTGCTCGGATCGAGCGCTGTCGCTCAGACCACGGTCACGGGCACGCCGGCTGCCCCCGATGCCAAGACGAGCCAGCAATCCGGCGGTCAGCAGAGCGTGACGCGGCCGAACACCGATAAGATGACCCCGAACGGCACCGGAACCGGTGCGGGCGGCAGCGTTCAACTTGAGAAGGGCGCGAACAGCTTCACGGAGGGCGAGACCCGCGCACGGTTGGCGAAGGCCGGCTTCATGGATGCCCGGGATCTCAAGAAGGATTCGGACGGCATCTGGCGGGGCACCGCCACGCATGGCGGTCAGACCGTTCAGGTCGGTCTCGATTTCAAGGGCAATGTGGCGGCGCAGTAATCCGTCCCCTGACGCGAATGTTGGCCGGCGAGACAGTTTGGCAGGAGAAAGTTCATGGCTCAACAGACCATCACGGCCCTCTACGACAGCTATGCGGATGCGCGTACCGCCGTTGGCGAGATCGAGGGCAGCGGGATCCCGCACGGCGATATCAGCCTCGTCAGCAACAACGAGGGCGATCGGCATGCCGGTGTCGTCGATGACGGAACCGGCGATGCCGCCGCCAAGGAGCGTGCCAAGGACGGCACCGGGGCTGGTGCGACCCTCGGCACGGTCGCGGGCGGTGCCGCGGGTCTCTTGGCGGGCCTCGGCCTGATCGCGATCCCGGGGGTCGGACCGGTGGTCGCCGCCGGCTGGCTCGTCGCCACACTGACGGGGGCCGGCATCGGCGCAGCCGCGGGGGGATTCGCTGGTGCACTGACGGGTGCCGGGGTGGGCGAGGCGGACGCCCATGCCTACGGCGAGGGCGTGCGGCGGGGTGGAACCCTCGTCACGGTCCGCCTCGACCCGGCGCGGGCCGCGCTGGCCCCAACGGTGACAGCGATCCTGGAGCGGCACGGTGCGGTCGACCTCGATGAGAAGGCGAATGCATGGCGTGCGGAGGGCTGGACGGCCCCGCAGATCACCACGGGCACCGGCCCTGCCGGGACGAACGGCGAGCGGGGTCGGGTCCGGTCCTATCCGGCCACCACCGACCTCTGATCCCTGTCGGTGATTCGGAAGACCTTCGAAGGCGGACCGGGCGATCGTTTCGAATCGATCGCCCGGTCCGCCGCGGCTGGTGTGCGCTGCGGGAGAAATACCGCCTATTCGCTAAGTCATCGTGCTAAATTTACTTCGTTTAAACCTTTGCCGGCCCCAAACGATGAGGTGACACAGCGCTTTTCGAAGGACCTCACATGACCGACACACACGATGAGGCGACCGAGACCTTGGCGGTCGTGACCGCCGAACTCGTTGCCGCCTACGTGTCGAACAATCCCGTTCCGGTCGCGGAGCTGCCGGCGCTGATCGCCCGGGTCCACGGAGCCGTCGCGGGCCTCGTCTCGGGCACCCTGACGGCGGAGGCCGGCACGGCAGCCCAGCCCGACATCGACCGGCCGAGCGCGGCCCAGATCCGCAAGTCGGTCCGTCCGGACGGGATCGTCAGCTTCATCGACGGCAAGACCTACAAGACGCTCAAGCGCCACCTGACCAGCCACGGGCTGGACCCGAGGGCCTACCGCGACCGCTACGGCCTGCCGGCCGATTACCCGATGGTCGCCCCGGCCTACGCCGAGCAACGCTCCGCCCTCGCCAAGGCGATCGGTCTTGGCCAGCCCGGCGCCATGGCCGAGCGCGAGCGCAAGGGTCGGGGCTAGGACCTGAGCGGGATGCTGCGCATCTCTCCGCAGGGTGGGCTAAGATACTCATAAATCGCAGTCCGGCCGTGAAACGCACCCATCCTTCCCCCCTCTGCGGGGGGAGGGTGATGCGCGGCCGCCCCTCAGCTTTATCCGGCACCGATACGCGAACCGATAGCCCGTGCGGGCGGGACGGCCCATGCATCCCCCGGACCGCGCAATGAGGCGCGACGGCGATCACCTTGGCCTTCCTGGGACGAATCTTCACAGGCACCACCGCAGGATCTGCATGCATCACGGCTTCGATCTGTTTAGAACATTTCATGAACATGGCGCATCGGCCGAGGCGGTTCAACCATCGGTGGCTGACAGGCTCGGATGCTGGTGGATCGCCGGGGATGGAGCAGGAAAACAGCAATGCCAACACGGCTCTACCGCTTCCATTGTACGGACGGCCACGAGCTGGTGACCGACCTCGACGGCAGCCCTTTGTCGAACGCGGCGCAAAGCGTGTTCATGCCGAGCGCGTGGCCCTTGCCCTGATGGAACGGGTGGTCGAGCGGTTCGATTGGTCGCGCTGGCAGGTCGAGGTCTACGATGCGCGGGGGGCCGGGTATGGAGCTGGGCCTTCCCCGACGTGAACGTCGATGCGCAGGCCACGTGAATGACACCGAGCGTGGCAGAAACTTGGAACGAGGGAGAACTGGAATGGCCTTCAAGCCGAAATCCGCGGCGGAGACCAAGGCGCGGGATCTGGGTCTCGCCCTGGCCCGGATCGCCGAGGACGAAGGGCTGCCGGCAAATATCGGGGTGGACCGGTTGCGCCAAGCGAGCCCGCGGCTGACGCCGCTCGCGGTCGGCCAGATGGTTCGCAAGGAGCGGGAGACCGTCGCAGAGACGCTGGCTGCACGCGGCCTCACGCTCGTCGACTACTCCGATCACGGACCGGGCCGCGGGATGGTGTTCACCATCGACGCGGACGGATGAGTCTCTCGGTGACCGGCCCGCTCAGGCAGCGGCCGGGCGGCGACCGCGCAGCAGGCGGCCGACACGGCGGAACAGCATGAGCGGCAGCTTGAGCAGCGCCCTGACCGCGAGGACCGCGGCGACCGTCAGGAGCGCCAGAATCGAGTTCAGCATAAGGACGTTCTCCCGGGGCCGGGCTGCCCCGTGGGGCTGATCACCCCAGGGGGCGCCTGGAACACGGCAAGACTATGAACGCGGGCGGTCCATTGGGTCGCAGGCAGCTGGATCGATGCGGTGCAGGCTGCTGAATGGCCTCGATCCGCACGCTAGGACGGAGCGAGCTTATCGGCAGCTTGTTGGAGCGCTCTCCGAAGGGGAGGCCAGTTCGGCGCGCGGACGCGCGACAACACGGAGAGATGAACCAGGCAAGCATGCGACGCCCACGATCCACGGCTTGGAGAGACGGCGATCCATTCCTCGTCCTGATGCGGTTACCGCAGGATGGCGGGGTGGCGTGGGTCTCCCGAACACCCCGGCATGGCGTACCGTGTCGCGACGCGATCAGGAGCGCGTGTGGAGCATCATCCCGGACGCGGAACCGTCACGGTGCCGCAGCCCTTTGCGTGTGCACCATCTGTATCAGAAAACCGGTGACCGCCGTTCGGGATGATGCGCGAGCAGGTCAGATCAGGAACATGCCGGCCGCAGGATCGCCGCCTCCATCCGTCCCGCCCCGCGCTCCTGTCGGGAACCGTAGGACCGTTCGTCGGACGGGCGGGGCCTCGACGCTTCCAACCGGCTGCGGCGAACTCGGCGATCTGGTGCGGACCTACGACTGGGCGCGCACGCCGCTCGGCCCGATCGCCGACTGGCCGCAGAGCCTGATCTTCGCCGTCAGCACCCTGCTGCTCTCGCCGGTGCCGATCGTGCTCCTGTGGGGCCCGGACGGCATCATGATCTACAACGATGCCTATTCGGGCTTCGCGGGTGGGCGCCACCCGCAACTCCTCGGCTCCAAGGTGCGCGAGGGTTGGCCGGAGGTCGCCGATTTCAACGACCACATGATGCGCGTGGTATTGGCCGGGGGGACGCTTTCCTACCGCGATCAGGAACTCACCCTGCGTCGCTACGGCAGGCCCGAGCCGGTCTGGATGAATCTCGACTACTCGCCGGTCTTCGACGAAGGTGGGAAGCCCGCGGGCGTCATCGCCATCGTGGTGGAGAGCACCGAGCGGGTGTTGGCCGAGCGGCGCCTGCGCGAGAGCGAGGCGCTGTCCCGCACGCTCGCCCAGGGCATCCCGCAGCTGATCTGGCGCGCTGGGATCGACGGCGCCTGCATCTGGGCGAGCCCGCAATGGATTGCCTATACGGGCCAGGACAACGACGGCAGCCTCGGATGGGGCTGACTGGAGGCCGTCCATCCCGACGACGTCGCCATCGCCCGGACCGCCTGGCAGGAAGCCGCGGCCAGCGGCCAGCTCTCCTATGAGCACAGGCTCTGCAACGCCCCCGGACAGCGCTACCGCTGGTTCCAGACCCGCGCGGCGGCGGTGCGCGACGGGGAGGGGCGGATCGTCGAGTGGCTCGGCACCTCCACCGACATCGACGACCTGCGCCAGCTTCAAGAGCGCCAACAAGTGATGGTCGCGGAGCTGCAGCACCGCACCCGCAACCTGCTCGGGGTCGTGCGCGCCATCGCCAAGCAGACCATGGCGCTGACCGGGCCGGGCGAGCTGTTCAAGGCGCAGTTCAACGACCGCCTGTCGGCGCTCTCGCGGGTGCAGGGTCTCCTGTCGCGCTCGGACCAGGAGCCGATCACGCTGCGCACGCTGATCGAGACGGAGCTCGCTGCCCTCAACGCCCCCGCAGCGCAGACGCGCGTCCGGATCGCGGGACCGGTGGTGCGCCTGCGCAAGGCAACCGTGCAGACCTTCGCGCTGGCCCTGCACGAGCTCGCCACCAACGCGCTCAAATACGGTGCCTTCACCACGCCGCAGGGCTCCTTAAGCGTGACGTGGCGAATCTGCGAGTCCGAGGACGGGCGCCGGCTCCTTGTGGACTGGGTCGAGGAGGGGCTGGTCCGCCCGTCTGGGGCCCAGGACGCGTCCCTGCGGGGCGGCTACGGGCGCGAGCTCATCGAGCGGGCGCTGCCCTACGCGCTGAAGGCCAGGACCCGCTATGCCTTAAGCGAGACGACACTCCAGTGTACGATAAACCTCCCCCATCCCGAGGGAGACACCGCAGGGAGCCTACCATGAGTTCGGACGGGGCGCTGACCGGCCGGCGGATCCTGCTGGTCGAGGACGATTACTTCATCGCCATCGACCTCAAATCATGGTTCGAGGAAGGCGGCGCGGAGGTGCTCGGCCCGGTGCCCAGCGTGGAGGAGGCGCTGGCGCTGATCGCCGGAACGGCCGCGATCGACGCGGCGGTGCTCGACATCAACCTGCAGGACGAACTCGTCTACCCCGTCGCCGACGCGCTGCGGGCCCGCGGCGTGCCGTTCCTGTTCGCCACGGGCTACGACCCGGCCGTCGTGCCGCCGCCCTATGGAGCCGTGGCCCTGTGCCAGAAGCCGATCGACCCGCAGGTCGTGGCCCGGACCTTGTTCGGCTGAAGCGCCGAACAGGATCCGGACACGCGGGCGCCCGCCGAGGTTACCAGCGGGCCTGCAATCCGGCGGCGATCACCTGGGCGGTGGCGCCGGGGCGCAGGTCGCCGGTGTAGCTCAGCGACAGCTGCACGCCCTCCGCCACCGGACCCGTCAGGCTCACCCCCAGGACCGCCCCGTCCCGGCCGAGCCGGCTCGTGCGCGTCGCGAACGGCACCCCGAACAGGCTCGAGCGCAGAGTGGCGACGGTGTCGCCCAGCTCGTGCGCCCAGTAGGCCCGGTCCTCCAGCCGCAGGCCCGCCGCTCCGTCCGCTGCCGTGCCGTCGACCGCAAGGCTCGTCACACGCCCGCCCACGAGGCTGCGCGCGCCGTCGAGGCCGGCGGTGGCGAAGCTCTGGTTCGCCAGTCCACCCCGCTCCGCCACCCGCGCCCGGGTCAGACGGTCGACGCTGAAGCCCACCTCCGGCACGCACTCCACCGGCAGGCCCAGGCCCAGCGCGGTGCCGGCAAAGCCCGACCCCCCGGCGTCCCAGCCCGAGGTCAGGCCGCTCGCCCGCGAGACGCCGGCGCCCAAAGCCGCGGTCCGGTCGATCCGACCGTCCGCGTAGGGTGGATGCCACCAACGTCCTGATCCCCCGTCTCCTGCTGGAGCAGCAAAGCTGCCAGCCGGACGCCCTGCACGGCTGCCCCCCTCGACCATAACGGCGACCCGTTCGGGCGCCTCGTTCACACCTTCGTGGCGAACGTCGCCGCCTGCGGCGACCTCTTCGACCGGCGCGAAGCCCAGGCGGCCTCGGCGGCGGTCATCCAGCTCTGCGCGAGCTGGCTGCAGGGGCGGGGGGAGGGCCGCACGTCCCGGAATCCGGATGTCCGGATCCGGGTCCGCCGCCTCGTGGAGGCGGAACTCGGCAATTCGCAGCTCACGCCGGCGCTGATCGCGACGCGGCTGGGCCTGTTGCGCTCGACGCTGTACCGGCTCTTCGCCCCGGACAGCATCGTCGCGTATATCCGCGACCGCCGCCTGATGGCCGCGATGCGGATGCTCGCACGCGAGGACGGGTCGAGGCCCGCCCGCATCGGGCAGGTCGCCTACGCGGTCGGTTTCGACGACGAGCGGACGTTCCGGCGGGCGTTCAAGCGCCGGTTCGGCTCCGTGCCCAGATCCGCACGGCGCTGCCTGGAAACCGGACCGCACCAGACTCCCCGGGCGGTGCTGCGCCACTGGATCGAGAGCCTTTGAAACGCTCCGTGGGCGGCTGTTCATCGCCTCGGGGAGCGACTTGGGGAAGCGTTCGACCGGTCGGCCACAATCGTCGCAAGGCGTGCGCATGTGTCCATCAAGCAGACACAGACCGTCCGATTTCACGACACTTTCTCGGAACTGTTCGGCACCCCGCCGTCGATCACGAAAAGTTAGGTTCCACCCGCCCCGGCCTGCGGCCTGCTGGCGGAACTTGACCGCGTCCGGGGCGTCGGGCCGTTCGCAACACTGACGGCCCCCTCGCAGGGCCCGTCCGGAGGGCACGATGGTGGGCGGGACAGGCAGAGCGACCGGGCGAGCGCCTCATGCGTGAGACGCACGACGTGTTCGCCTTCGCGCATATCGGCGACCTCCACCTGCAGGGCGGGGGCGACCGGAACGCCGACGACCTGCGGGCGATCCTCTCCGAGATCGACGGCCTCCACGGGTGCGGCCTCCTCGACTTCGCCTACCTGCCGGGCGACCTCGCCGAGGACGGGCTTGCGGCGCAGTACGCGATCCTGATCAACGCCCTGGCGGCCCATCCGCGCCTGCCGGTCTGCCTGATCGCCGGGGATCACGACCGCCAGTACGGTACGATGACGGATTTCGACGCCCTGTTCGCGCAGGTGGCGGGCAGCGCGCGGGGCGGTGATCACCACGCGCAAGACCATCACTTGTCCAAGTTCGGGCAGCCCGACCCCGTCAGGCAGTACTACTTCGCCGAAACGATTGCCGGCGTGCGCTGCCTGTTCCTCGACATGATCAGCGCCGGCTACGGCCAGAAGGGGGTCGGGCTCGATTTCCGGCTCGGTCCGTGCCAGCTCGCTTGGCTCCGGAACGAACTCGATCAGGCCGGCCAGAAGGGCCTGCCCTGCGCTGTCTTCACCCACACCTATCCGGACGACCTCAACGCGCCGGGCGAGAAGGCGGCGCTGGCCGGCCTGATCCGCGGCCACAACGTCCGCCTCGTCGAGATGGGCCACACCCATTACAATGAGCTCGCCCATGACGGGCGCACGCTCTACGCCTCGGCCCGCTCGGTCGGTCAGAACGAGGACGGCTCGGTGGGCTACGCGGTGGCGGCGATCGATGGCGCCGAGACGAACTGGCGCTTCAAGCCCCTCGACCAGGCACTCCCCGTCACGATGATCACGAGCCCCGCCGATCGGCGCCTCGCCACCGCGGCGCTCGGTCCCGACGCGACGATCACGGTGCGGGCCCTCGTGCTGTCGAACGCGCCGCAGGCGGCTTGGTGCTGCTGGGCGCGGGTCGATGACGGTCCGGCATATCCGATGAGCCCGGCCAGCCCGCGCATCGTCGAGGTGCGGGTCCCGTGGCCGGTCGGGTCGCGCCGCCTGTCCGTCGCGGTGACGGACGGGACCCTGAATCCATGCACCCTGGCGCCGAACACCGACACCGATTCGATCGAACCCGTCTCGCGCTGCTTCGTGCCGCCGCTGGCACCGGACCGACCCGGCAGCGACGCGTTCCGCACGCCGTTCTGGCCCGAGAAGGGCATCCGGGGCGACCAGCTCGGTCCCAACCGCAACGGGCGGGGCTGGTAGCCGGCCTGTACCGAAACGCGGCACACATCCCTTTCCCGACTCACCCGATACAGGACTACCGGAACCGATGGGCGCGCTGACGCTGACCCCCAACATCACGACCTGGGCGATCGCGGCCCTCGCGACCCTTGGCGTCATCCTGCGGCCGTTCTCATGGCCGGAGGCGATCTGGGCTGTGCTGGGCGCAGGCGCCCTGGTCGCCCTGGGGCTGCTCGCCCCCGCCACCGCCTGGGAGGGCGTGCTCAAGGGGACGGACGTCTACCTGTTCCTCGTCGGCATGATGCTGATGTCGGAGGTCGCTCGGAAGGAGGGCCTGTTCGACTGGCTGGCCTCGATCGCGGTGCGCGCCGCCAAGGGCTCGGCCTCCCGGCTGTTCACTCTGGTCTATCTCGTCGGCACGGTCGTCACGGTGTTCCTGTCGAACGACGCCTGCGCGGTGGTGCTGACGCCGGCCGTCTACGCGGCCACCAAGGCCGCCAAGGTCGAGAACCCGCTCCCATACCTGTTCGTCTGCGCCTTCATCGCCAACGCGGCGAGCTTCGTGCTGCCGATCTCGAACCCAGCCAACCTCGTGGTTTTCGCCGACCACATGCCGCCGCTGGTGCGCTGGCTCGGCCTGTTCGCGCTGCCCTCGGTGCTGGCCATCGTGACAACCTACGCGGTTTTGCGCCTGACCCAGGCCAAGTCCCTGCGCGGCCAGACCGTCGCCACCGACGTCGAAGCGCAGCCGCTCTCCCGCACCGGCCTTGTGGCCGGTCTCGGCATCGTGGCGACCGGCGGCGTGCTGATCGGCGCCTCGGCTCTCGGCCTCGATCTCGGCCTGCCGACCTTCGTGGCGGGCTTAGCCACCACCGTGGTCGTGCTGCTGCTCAAGCGCGGCGGCCTCGTGGAGGTCGCCAAGGATGTGTCGTGGAGCGTGCTGCCGCTGGTGGCCGGCCTGTTCGTGCTGGTGGAGGCCCTGGAAAAGACCGGCGTCCTCGCCATGCTGGCGGATCTGCTCAAGGGCTACGCCCACGCCGCCCCGGAAGCCACCGCCTGGGGGGCAGGCGGTCTGATCGCGGTGCTGTGCAACCTCGTCAACAACCTGCCGGCTGGCCTGATCGCGGGGGCCGCCGTCCACACAGCCCAGGTGCCCGAGAAGGTCGCGGGCGCCATCCTGATCGGCGTCGATCTGGGCCCGAACCTCTCGGTGACGGGGTCCCTGGCGACGATCCTCTGGCTCACCGCCATCCGCCGCGAGGGCCAGGATGTCGGCGCCTGGACCTTTCTGAAGCTCGGCCTGCTGGTGATGCCCTCCGCCCTCCTGCTGGCGCTCGCCGGTCTGCTGCTCGTCTGATTTTCACCCCGAGAACCCCAAGGTCCGCGCGTGACGGCTGCCCTCCTCTATCCCTTCATCCTGGTGGCCGGCGCGCTGCAGGCGCTCGGCAATGCCATGAACGCGCAGCTGCGGGGCAGGCTCGTCAACCCGTGGTTGGCCGCGACGGTGTCGTTCCTGCCGATCGTGTTCGTCTTCGCGACCCTGTTCTTCACGATGCCGACGCCGCTGCCGAGCCTCGACAGCTTGAGCAAGATGCCCTGGTACGCCCCGCTCGGGGGCGTGGCCGGCGCGGTGGCGGTGTTCGGCGGGCTCGCCTTCATCGACAAGGTCGGCGCCGGGCCGTTCAACGGCCTGACGCTCACCGCCAATATCCTCACCTCACTGGCGATGGACGCGTTCGGGTTGTTCGGCCTGCAGGCCTCGGGCTTCAAGCCGCTGCCCTGGCTCGGCGGCCTGCTGATGGCGGTGGGCGTCACCTTCATCGCGAAGTCCGGCGGCAAGAGCGAGGGCGGCGAGTCGGGGGTCGGCGGCAAGCTGCTCTACCCGTTCATCATCGTGGCCGGTGCCCTGATGGCGATCGGCGTGGTCTGGAACGCGCAGCTCCGGGGTGCCCTGGAGAATCCCTGGCTTGCCGCGACGGTCTCGTTCATCCCGGTCGTGTTCGTGTTCGCGCTGATCTTCCTGCTGCGTCCGTCGCCGCTGCCGAGCCGGGAGGATGTTGCGGGGGTCCGCTGGTGGATGCCGCTCGCCGGCATCACCGGGGCGGTGGCGGTGTTCGCCGGGCTGCTGTTCGTCGACAAGGTCGGGGCCGGCGCCTTCAATGGCCTCTTGATCACCGCCAACCTGCTCACCTCGATGGCGCTCGACCATTTCGGCTGGTTCGGCATGAAGCAGGTCAAGGCCGGCCGGCCGCGCCTGATTGGCGCCGCCGTGATGGTCGCCGGCATCGTGCTGATCTCCCTGTTCTGAGCGGCCGGAATGTGGGCCTTCCCCGCCTGGCTGCTGCGCCGTGAGGTCCTGCTCCTGGCGGGGGCCGTCCTGCTCGGCGTGGGCGGGGCGGCGGCGTGGTACCTGCTCCAGGCGACGGTGCTCACCATCGCGGTCGCCCCCCGGGACGGCACCGAGCCGGAGCTGATCAAGGCCTATGCCGACGCGCTCGACGCCGCGCACGAAAACGTTCGGCTGAAGATCCTGTCCTTCGACGACGTGCGCGAGAGCGCCGCCGCCCTGCAGGATGGGCGCGCCGACCTCGCGGTGGTCCGCCCCGACGTGCTCCTGCCGACCAATGGGTTGACCCTGGCGATCCTGCGTGACCAGGCGATGATCATCGCCTCGCCGGAACAAGCCGGGATCCCGAGTTTCCCGAAGCTCGCCGGCAAGCGGCTCGGGATCGCGGCCCACCGTGACGCCGACCTGGGGCTGCTGCGGAACATCCTCGGTTATTACGGGCTCACCCTGGAGGAGGCGGCCGGCCCCGCGCGGGATTCCACCGTCCTGCTGGTCCCGGTCGATCAGGAGGCGGTGGCGGGCGCCTTTCGCGAGAAGCGGATCGACGCCTTCGTCAGCATCATCGCCCCCTCGGCGCCCAAGGCGCTCGCCCTGGTGGGCGCCGTGCAAGGGTTCGCCCGCGGCGGCAAGGTGGCGTTCGTCACCGTGGAGGACGACGACGCCGTGATCGAGCGCTTCCCGCGGCTTCAGGCGGTGACCATTCCGGGGGGCCTGTTCGGCGGCCGGCCGAAGCTGCCGGCCGACGACGTGAAGACCGTGGGCGCCTCCTACCGGCTGATGGCCCGAGCCTCCCTGAGCCGCGTGGTGGTGGCCGATGTGACCCGGCAGCTCTTCGAGAAACGCACCGCCGCCACCCAGGTGACGGACGCCGCCGAGTACGTCCAGGCCCCGGCCTACGACACCACGGTAGCGGCGACGAGCGCGCGCATCCCGATCCATCCCGGCGCCATCGACTATTACGAGCGCGACCAGCACGGCTTCATCGAGCGCTACGGTGACACGCTCTACCTGCTCGGCGCGCTGGCGGGCGGCCTCGTCTCGATGCTGGCCTGGATCCGGCGGCGGCTGGCAAGCCTGCGCGGCGAGCGGATCGACGCGATCATCGACCGGCTCCTGGAGATCGCCGGGCAGGCCCGAGCCTTGCGTGATCCAGAGGCGATCGAGGCGCTCACCGTCGAGGTCGATGCACTCGCCATGGATGTGGTCCGCTACACCCGGGAGCGGGAGCCCGGCCCGCCGGTCCTGTCGGCGGCCTCGGTCGCCATCGATACGGCCCGGGCCACGATCGCGGATTGCCGGACCCGAGCCGACGAGGCCGGGGCACGCATCGGCCGCTCCGTGCGGCTGCACGGTTCGGGTCGGACCTGAAGGCCGGGCGCGGCGGTCGCCGGCAAGACGATTCGTGCGTTTCCGGGCCTCAGGCCACTGCATGAGAAGAAGGTGTTTGCGTCAGCTTCCGAGGAGAGAACAAGAGTCTCCACGGGTCGGGAAATTCGAAAGACGCCTCCATTGCCGTTGGGTGGGTCCGAGGCAACATTCCCAATATGCGCACGCAGTCCGAAATCCAGCCCACAACCTTCGATCCGTTCGGCGAACCCGTCGCGGACGGCGTCGCTCGCGCCTGCCCGGAGGTTGCGGGCGACCGGACCGCCCGGCGTGTCGGCGGTGCCGTGTTCTGGACGCTCGCCCTGGTGATCCTGGCCGGACGCATCTACGCCTACGACATGCCGGTGGTGCAGGATGTCGCCGCCCACGCGGTCCAGATGCTGGCCCTGCGCTGAGGGCATCGGCCAGATCTCCTGTATGCTGTGCTGCGCTCCTTGCGCCGAAGATGTGTCCCCTTCGGCGAAGAACGTTTAAATCTGATTTCGTCTTCCCGAATCGCTTGAGCAGAAGCTCGCGCTTCAGGCGGGACAGGCGGTCGATCCAGAAGACACCGTCGAGTTGATCGATCTCGTGCTGAATGGCCGCGGCCTCGAAACCTTCCGCGGTCTGCTCATGCTCAGCGCCCTCGAGGTCGCTATAGCCGAACCGGATGTGGGCCGGCCGGGTAATCCGTTCCCGCACCCCCGGCATGCTGACGCTGCCCTCCTCATGGGTCGCCGTCTCGGGTGAGGCCCAGAGCACAACCGGGTTCACGTAGACGCGCCGCTCCGCCTCCGGAGACATCCGGATCACCACGACCCGTGCGGGCACACCGATATGCGGGGCGGTGAGGCCGATGGCGCTGACGTCCAAGAGCGTGTCCCAGACATCGGTGACGAGCGCCGACAGGTCCGGCCCGAACGCCTCGACCGGGGCGGCCAGATGCGAAAGGCGCGAATCCGGGAACAGGACGAGAGGGCGGGCCGGCATGGGCGGTTCACTTGCAACGGTGTGGCTGCGGCCTTCCTGTATCGTGCCAGGGCGATAGGGCAATCCGGAGCGCGTGCGACCGGTGCCGTCGGGACGGGGAACCGGGAGACCGCGCGCCGATCTCCTCCGGATTCGCCAAGCCGCCTCAAAAACGCACGGGCCTTGCATTAGTCCTGCCGGCGCCACGGGAGTTCATCGTTTGGTCCGGACCGTCTGCCCGCACGATTGCCCCTCCGCCTGCAGCCTCGACGTGCAGGTGGAAGGCGGACGCGTCATCTCGGTCCGCGGGGGCGACAATCCCTACACGGCCGGCGTGATCTGCGCGAAGGTCAGTCGCTACGGCGAGCGCGTCCACCATCCGGATCGGCTCCTCCACCCGCTGGAGCGCGTCGGCCCGAAAGGTGGCGGGCAATGGCGGCGGATCTCCTGGGACGCGGCGCTCGACCGTCTGACCACGGCCTTCGCCGAGGCGGCGGAACGCCACGGCCCGGAAGCCGTCTGGCCGTACAATTCAGGCGGCACCATGGGCCTCGTCCAGCGGGACGGGATCCACCGCCTGACCCACACGATGGGCTATTCGCGGCGCAAGCGCACGATCTGCACGGCGATCGCCATCGCGGGCTGGAGCGCCGGGACCGGGCGGATCGCCGGGCCGGATCCCCGCGAGATGGCGCTGTCGGACCTGATTGTGGTCTGGGGCGGCAACCCGGTGAGCACCCAGGTCAACGCGATGACCCATATCAGCCGCGCCCGGAAGAACCGGGGTGCCAAGCTGGTGGTGATCGACCCCTATCGCACCGGCACCGCGGCGGCGGCCGACCTCCATCTCGCCCCCCGGCCAGGCACCGACGGGGCTCTGGCCTGCGCGGTGCTCCACGTCCTGTTCCGCGACGGCTATGCGGACCGGGCCTACCTCGCCGCCCATGCCGAGGATACGGCGGCGCTGGAGACCCATCTGGCCGCGCGCACGCCCGAATGGGCGGCGGCGATCACCGGCCTGGAGCCCGCCGCCATCGAGGCCTTCGCGGCGCTCTACGGCCGGACGCCGCGCAGCTACATCCGCTGCGGCTTCGGCTTCACCCGCAGCCGCAACGGCGCCGTGAACCTCCACGCGGTGACCTGCCTGCCGACCGTCACCGGTGCGTGGCAGCATGAAGGTGGGGGCGCCCTCTGGCAGCAGGCCGCGATCTTCAACTGGGACAAGACCCTGACGGAGGGGCTCGACGTCAAGGCGCCGGGCGTGCGCGAACTCGACATGAGCCGGCTCGGCGCCATCCTGGCCGATGATCCCGACACCCTGCAGGGCGGGCCGCCGGTGCGCGCCATGCTGATCCAGTCGGCCAATCCCGCCGTCTCGGCGCCGGATAGCGCCCGGGTGCGCGCCGGGCTCGCGCGGCCGGACGTGTTCGTGGCCGTGCACGAGCAGTTCATGACCGAGACCGCGGCGCTGGCCGACCTCGTCCTGCCGGCCACCACCTTCCTGGAGCACGACGACATCTACGGGGCCGGCGGCCACAGCCACATCCAGGCGGGGCCGGCGATCCTCGCGCCGCCCGGGGAGTGCCGCTCGAACCATGCCCTGCTCAGCGCGCTCGCCGCCCGGCTCGGGGCGGACCACGCCGGCTTCCAGCTGAGCGCCCGGGAACTCGCCGACGCCACCCTGGCCCGGTCGGGCTGGGGCGGCCTCGACCGGCTCGAGGCGGCCGGCTGGATCGACGCGCAACCGGACTTCGCCGAGAGCCACTTCCTCACCGGATTCGGCCATCCGGACGGGCGCTTCCGCTTCGCCCCCGACTGGGCGGCGCTCGGCCCCCGCGCGGCCGGGATGCCGATCCTGCCCGATCACTGGCCGGTGGCCGAGCCCGCCGATGCGGATCACCCGTTCCGGATGATCGCCCCGCCGGCCCGCCAGTTCCTCAACACGACCTTCACCAACGTACCCGAATCGCTCCGCCGCGAGGGGCGGCCGACCTGCCTGCTCCATCCGGAGGACGGCGCGCGGCTGGGGATCGCCACGGGCGACGCCATCGAGGTCGGGAATGTCCGTGGCCGGGTGCGGCTGCACGCGCGCCTCGCCGAGGGGCAGCAGCCGGGCGTCGTGGTGGTCGAGAGCCTGTGGCCGAGCGCGGCGTTCGGCGGTGGCAGCGGGATCAACACGCTGGTCGGGTCCGCCCCGGCGGCGCCCAACGACGGCGCCGCCTTCCACGACACTGCCGTCTGGGTCCGGGCTGCCTGAGTCCCAGTCCTGGTTTCGAAAGGTCGAGACCTTTCGCGGGTCCAGGGCAGAGCCCTGGTGCCGGACTTCGTCCGGTCTTGGGCTTCGTCCGGTCTTGGGCTTCGTCCGGTTTTGGGCTTCGCCCGACCTCAGGGCTCCGCCCTGAACACCCGCCAAAGGGCTTCAGCCCTTCTTCACGTTCCAGAACACCGGCACGCCGTCGAGCACCCCCGTCAGGGACGGCTTGTACGAGGTCTGGTTGAAGTATTGGCCGAGCGGCAGGTAGGGCAGGTCGATGAAGGCCTGCCGCTGGAGATCGGCCGCGAGCGCCTTGCGGGCGGCGGTGTCGGGGGCGTCGAGCCATTGATCCCGGAGGGCCTCGATCCGCGCGCTGGTCGGCCAGCCGATCGGCGCGGTCTGGCCGGTCCCCCGCAGGAAGGCGCTGACCGCCGGGTTGGCCTGATCGAGCCCCGCCCAGAAGGTGCAGAAGGCGCTCCAGCCGCCCTGGGCGACCGGGTCCTTCTTGGCCCGCCGCTGCACCACCGAGCCCCAGTCCATGATCTGGTAATCGACGTTGAAGCCCGCGCGGGTGAGCATGTCGGCGGTGACATCGGCCATCGCCTTCAGGCTCGGGAAGTCGGAGGCGCCCATCAGCACGACCTTCTCGCCCTTGTATCCGGCCGCCGCCAGCGCCTTCTTGGCGCCTTCGTAGTCGCGCTTGGCTGTCAGGACGTCGAGCCCGACATCGCTCGCCATCGGCAGGCCGGGGCAGAAGAAGCCGGTCGGCACGTGGGTCAGCTTGGGGTCGGTGCCGGTCACAGCCTGCATGACGTCGGTCTGATCGACCACCTTCAGCAGCACCTGCCGGATCGCCGGGTTGTCGAAGGGCGGCTGAAGCTGGTTCATCCGCAGGCAGCCGATCAAGCCGGTCGGGTCGGCGATCCGCGTCGTCAGCTTGCCCAGCGTCGGCACGAGGTCGGCCGGCGGCTGCTCCCACCAATCCATCTCTCCGGTCTGCATGGCCGAGGCGGCGGTGGCCTGATCGGGGATGACGTTCCACTCGACCCGGTCCACGAACACGCGCTTGGGACCGGAGGTCCATTGCGGTTCCCCACCCTCGCGGGGGACATAGCCGGCAAATCGCTCGTAGACGACGCGGGCGCCGACCACGCGCTCGTCGGCCTTGAAGCGGAACGGTCCGCTGCCGACCATCTCGGTCACCTGGGTGAACGGGTCGGTCTTGGCGAGCCGCTCCGGCATGATGGCGCAGATCGCGGAGGCGACCTTGCCGAGCGCGTCCGGCAGCAGCGGGAAGGGCTTTTTCAGGCGGAACTGGATCGTCCTGTCATCCGGTGCGGAGAGTTCGTCCGTATAAGCCATCAGCGTCTGGCCCATGGCGTCGCGCTTGCCCCAGCGGGCGATGCTCGCCACGCAATCCCGGGCGAGCACCGGGCTGCCGTCGTGGAACATCAGCCCGGGCCGGAGGGTGAGCCGCCAGAGCGTGCCGTCGTTCTCTACCGTATGCCCGGCCACCATCTGTGGCTGGGCGCTGTAGCTGGCATCGGTGCCGTAGAGCGTGTCGAACACCGCGAGCCCGTGGTTCCGGGTGACGTAGGCGGTCGTCCAGATCGGATCGAGCACCGTCAGGTCGGCCTGCGGGATGAACTTGAGGACCCGCGCGGCCGTGCCCTGCGCCAATGCCGGGGCGGCCAGCGCCGCGCCCGACAGGGCCATGAAGGATCGTCTGTTGAGCATGCCAGCCTGTCCACCCGGTGAGGTCCGCGGCAGCGTAGCATGCCCCGGGCCAGGAGAGGCAGGAACGGCCCGAGGGCTGTAACAGTCCCCCCGTCCCGCTGCGCAAACGGCGTCTCGCGCGGAAGAAACGGCATCTCGCGCGGAAGAACGGGTGCAAGAAGCACCTTATTCGAACCGGTATGAGCGCATGTCTCCGACGGCTGGTGGCATGAACAAGGTTTTGTCAACAGAAAGACTTTATTGGCTTCCACACGGCCGGGGTGGTCGCGCGCGGCCAATCAGGACGTCCCTCGGGCGTGGATCCGGTCGGCGAGACACAGCCGCCGTGCCGGTCCGATGACCGGACAGGCTTCTCCAGGATCACGTCACACCATGAATTTCACGGTCTCCGCGCGTGTCTCCGCGCGCCGGTTCGCCTATCAGCACGCATCCGTCCTCAACGCCCTGGACCAGGGCATGAGCTTGATCGCCGCCGGCATGGCCGACGTGACGATCACCGACGGGAGCGGCCGGACCCGATCGCCGGCGGCCCTCTATCAATCCCTGTTCGGCGGCAGCCGCGCCGGTGCGCCGCAGGGCGCGGCGGCCCCCGGGGTGCTGCAGGCCGCCTGATCGGCCCGAGGGTCGTACCCGATCGCGTTTCGATCGCGCACGGCCCTAAACCCGCGTTTTGGCGCACCCCCTTGCGCCGAACCGGTGTTCACTTCGGCGGCGGGCGCTCTGATTCCGGCGTTCCACCGGGGTCGTCACGACTGACCTTGTGAACAAAGAAATTCGGCGGATACGGAATCGTGTTTCTGGACATTCCGTGAGATCACGCCTAACCTAAGAGTGTTCGCGCCGCCGACGTTTCGGTTCGAATGCTTCCAAGGATCGCTGTACATGAAGCGCCGTAGCGCGCGGCCATTTATGGTCGAAGTCAAGAACGCCCGGACCCCCCGCACTGCTCTGAGAGATGTCGAGCCGCAGGCGCGACCCGACAAGGTTCTCTGGCCGGAGCTGGCCCAGGCGGCCGAGCCGAAGCCGAGGCGGGTGCTGCCGGCCCTCGATGCGGCGCCGGCCCCGGGTCTGAAGGAGCCGGATGCCCCGGCCCGTCGCGTCCTGCCGAGCCTCGTGCCCATGTTCCAGAACACGGACGAGCTAGAGCCGGAGCCCGCTATCGCGCCGCGGCGGACGCGGACCCGCCGCGAGAAGGCCCCCGCCGTCACGCCGGCGGTCCGGACGTCCACGCCGGTCGAAGCGCTGCCGGAGATCCGCGCTGCTGTGATCCAACCCGAGGCTCGTCCGTCGAAGCCGCTCGCTGCGGATCCGGCCGGGCCCGAACGGGGCACGCCACCGCGGCCCGCTTCCTGGCGTCGGACGAAGGAGCTCCGGCTCGGCGAACGCTGGAAGCGCCGTCTCCCGCCCTATCTCCGCTGAGACGGACGCGGGCCGTCCAACGGCCCTAGCCGTTCTTGCGGCGACCGGCGGTCGGCTCTGAGGATCGCATCACGCGCGACGGTGTTCGCCCTCGATAGGGGGCGGGCTCTCCCGGCAAACGCGGCCGATCACCGACGTTCACGCTGCCGCCAACTGGGGCATCGAACCGCCGGCCAAGCGCGAGTTGCGGTATCGCGCATCATCCGTGACTTCGCACTCGACCCACGGCGGCAGGATCACCGGCTGATCCTCGCGCTCGAGTTCGATCTCCGCCAGGATCAGGCCCGCCAGCGCGCCGCCGAACACATCGACGTCCCAGACGGCCCCGGCATGCACGACCCGAAAGCGCGTCTTCTCCAGGCGTCGGTTGGCCGGCACGCCCGCCAGCAGCGCCACGCCGTCCGCCCGGGGGATCGCGAACTCGACCTCTTCGCGGGATGTCCCGCGCCGCGGGCTCTTCCACGTCACCAGCATAAGCTGACCCGCTTGGCGGATGCGGATCGTGTTGGCGGTATCGGTGTAGAGATAGCCCTGAATCAGCGGCGTCCCCGACCGGCAGTGCGTCAGCACAGCCGGGCTCGCGATGAATTTGCGCTCGATTTTGACAGCCATGCTGCGACTCTGGGTCGTTGAACCCTGGAACTTTCGCTGACAAATCATCGCACCGCAAGCAGGCCGTCCGATCCTAAGGATCGCGTGGCAAGCATGGCTCTTTGCGCGCCGGAGCGGGATGCAAGACCGCATTTATCAACTATGTAAAGGCAGTGGGAGATCAAAGATTGCAGAATCGCTTCCGGAAAATTCATTCCTCTTGCCCGCGAGATCATCGCTGAAAACAGAATCAAAAAGCCCGAGTCTGAAAAAACGTCTCCGGAAGGCGCAGGCCAAGCCGCTCAAGCAGGTTGCTGCGCTGCCGTTCCGGGTCGGCCCGGACGGCCGGATCGAGGTGCTGCTGATCACCTCGCGGGATACCGGCCGGTGGATCATCCCTAAGGGCTGGCCGATGATCGGCCGCAAGGCGCATCAGGCCGCCGCGCGTGAGGCGTTTGAGGAGGCCGGTCTGACCGGACAGATCGCGGCCGATCCGGTCGGCTGGTACCGTTACGAGAAACGCCTCGCTCAAGGGCGCGCGTTGCGCTGCAAGGTGCGCGTCTATCCGCTCCGGGTCGAGGTCGAGCATCCACACTGGCCGGAGCAGGCGGAGCGGACGCTCCGGTGGTTCGCGCCGGAGGATGCAGCGCGCCTGGTCCACGAGGACGACCTTCGACGTCTGCTCGCGGGCTTCACCGCCGGACCTCGCAGCAGCCAAGTTTGAGGATCCGTGGCGCGAGTTGCATATTCCCGCGGCGGAATGCAACTTCTGATTAGTATTCGATGCGTAACCTGCCGGGCAATATCGCCGGTTGGATTGCTTCGATGTACCGTGCCTTCATCTGCTTGACCGAAGAGCACACCGCCTGGGTGGTGGTCCTCGCCGCCGGCGTGTGCTGGATCACCTGTTTGGTCGCGCTGAAGCTCGAACAGCGGGTCCGGACCCGCACCGGCGGCTCCGACCTGATCTGGCTCCTGGCGGCCGGATTCTCGATCGGCTCCGGAATCTGGAGCACGCATTTCATCGGCATGCTGGGCTACGATCCCGGCGTGGTCCTGGGCTACGAGCCACGCACCACATTGCTCTCGCTCGTCGTCGCCATCGCGGCGGCCTCGGCGGCTTTCCTGTTCGCGCGATCGGGCTCGTCTTCGGAACCGTCGACGCGGCCGTCGGCCTGGGCAGGCGCGGGTGCGGGCCTCGTCCTCGGCATCGGTATCGCCTGCATGCACGTCCTCGGCATCGCGGGGGTGCGGCTGCCCGGGCATTTCACCTGGGACGTTGCGCTCGCCGGCACCGCCATCGTGGCGGGCGTGCTCCTGGCGGCGGCCGGCATGGTGGTCCATGTCCGCGGCACCGACGGTCTCACCCGGGCGGCGGCGGCCACGATCCTGACGCTGGCGATCGCGCTGCTTCACTTCCTGGCCATGGCGGCGATCCAGGTCGTGCCGGATCCGGCCCTGGCTGTCCCGCAACTCGGCCTCGACCGCCGCGTGCTGGCCGGGGTGATCGCCGCCGTGATGGCGGTAATCCTGGGCTTCGGTGCCCTGACGCTGATGCTGGACCGTCTGCACAGCATGAACGTCGCGCTGGCCCGCCAGGGCCGCATGCTTCAGGAGAAGACTCGGCTGCTGGACGAAGCCCTCGACAGCATGGACCAGGGGCTCATCAAGGTCGATGCGGGCGGCATCGTGCGCGTGTGCAACGAGCGGGCGCTGGCGCTGCTCGACCTGCCGCGGGCGATGATGCAGGCTCAGCCGAGCTACCGGGCGGTCCTGCGCTATCAGGCCAGCCAGCAGGAGCGGAACCGCACCGACCGGGCCTTCCGGGTCTGGGTGGCGCGCAGCGAACCGGGGCAGGCTCATGTCCACGAGCGCGCGCGGCCGAACGGCCGCGTGCTCGAAGTCCGCTCCGTGCCCCTGGCGGATGGTGGCTTCGTGCGGACCTTCACCGACATCACGAAGCGCAAGGCCGCAGAGGCCGAGGTGGCGCGCCTCGCCCGGCACGACGTGCTCACCGGTCTGCCGAACCGGGCCCTGTTCCACGAGACCGTGGAGCGGAGTCTGGCCGACATCGCCCGGCACGCGGGCGACTGCGCGGTGCTGTACCTCGATCTCGACGGGTTCAAGGGCGTGAACGACAGCCTCGGCCATCAAGCCGGGGACGCGCTCCTGCGGCACATCGCGGGCGCCCTCGTGAGCGTTGCAGGGGCCGGGGCCGTGGCCCGCTTGGGGGGCGACGAGTTCGCTGTGCTGACCCCCGGCGGGTTCGCGGAGGCCGGCGCCCTGGCCGAGCGCCTCATCGCGCTGTTCGACAATCCGCTCTGCGTGGGTGAGCACCGGATCGGCGTCGGCCTCAGTGTCGGCATCGCGCTCGCCCCCGAGCACGGCATGGCGGCGGAGTGCCTGTACCGGCGCGCCGACCTCGCCCTCTACCGGGCCAAGGCCGAGGGGCGCGGCACGTTCCGCGTCTTCACGCCCGCCATGGACGAGGAGGCGGAGGCGCGCCGGGTGCTGGAGCGCGACCTGCGCCAAGCCATGGATGAGGACGGGCTCAGCCTCCACTACCAGCCGCAGGTGGACGGCCGGACCGGCGCGCTGATCGGGTTCGAGGCGCTTCTGCGCTGGGTCCACCCGGTGCGCGGCAACATCGCCCCGGACGTCTTCGTGCCGCTGGCTGAGGAGACCGGGCTGATCGTCGCGCTGGGCGAGTGGGTGCTGCGCGCGGCCTGCCTCGAGGCCGCGGGGTGGGCGCAGCCCCTGAAGGTCGCCGTCAACCTCTCGCCGCGGCAATTCCAAAGGCCTGAACTGCCCGAGCGGGTCCTGGCCATCCTGGTGCAGACCGGTCTGGCGCCCGGCCGCCTGGAACTCGAGGTCACCGAGAGCATCATCATCAACGACATGGACCGGGCCGTGGGCATTCTCCGGCGCCTGAGGAACTACGGCATCCGGATCAGCATGGATGATTTCGGGACCGGCTACGCGTCGCTGGCCACCCTCCAGGCCTTCCCGTTCGACAAGCTCAAGATCGACCGTTCCTTCGTGGCCCAGATCGGCTCGGAGCCACAGGCGGCCGTGATCGTGCGTGCCGTGCTCGGCCTCGGCCGCAGCCTGGGCATGGGGGTGGTGGCCGAGGGCGTCGAGACCGAGGCGCAGCGGGCGTTCCTCGCCGAGGAGGCCTGCGGCGAGATGCAGGGCTACCTCTTCGGAAAGCCGCGCCCGATCACCGACTACGCGACGGAGCTCGAACCCACCGCCGACCTGACTGCCCGGGCCGCACCCCGCCTCACGCGGGTCGGCTGACGCCGTCGGAGCGGGAACCGAGGCGGCATCCCGCCGTTGGTTCAGCAGATTGGATCGTTTCTAAGTTTTGAACGGTCTGCTGACACGACGCCCGGACGGCCTTTGCAGCCGCCGGTCCCACGGGAGCCTAATCATGAACGCCAAGTGCGAGACCTGCCGGTTCTTCGACGAGCACAAGGGCAACGGCGCCATCGCGCAGAACGATGCCGGCCTGTGCCGCTTCAACCCGCCCGTCAGCCAGCCTGCGCCCGAAGCGAAGGGGCTCTGGCCCGTGGTCGCCTCCGCGGACTGGTGCGGCCATTACACCCCCGAGATGACCGCGGCCGAGTGATCGCTGCGCACGGATGGCGGATGGGGCCGGCCTTCGGGTCGGCCCTTTCCTTTGGCCATGGTCCTTCGATGGCCGCGACGGATGGGCCCAGGTTTGTCCGAACCCCTGATCGTCGAGCGTACGCCGCCTTACCTTGGAGGCGATCCAGGGTGTCAACGTTGCCTTCAGGCATTCCGCTTCGCGACCGCCCGAGTCGGCCGGAGCCCAGTGATGCACCGCCTGCACAGTTCGATTTGAACCGGAGAGATTTTGATGGTGGGAGCTACCGCCACGGCGGCCCCGATACGAACCGACGAGCCTGTCCTGGCCACAGTCACCTTCACGGTGAACGGGCAGCGCCGCGAGCTCGAACTCGACACCCGCACCAGCCTGCTCGATGCCGCCCGCGAGCACCTGCACCTGACGGGTTCCAAAAAGGGCTGCGACCACGGCCAGTGCGGCGCCTGCACGATGATCGTCGACGGCCGGCGCATCAACGCCTGCCTGACGCTGGCAATCATGCATCAGGGCGCCGAGATCACCACGATCGAGGGCCTTGGCCAGCCGGACCACCTGCATCCGATGCAGGCCGCGTTCGTGAAGCATGACGGCTACCAGTGCGGCTACTGCACGCCGGGCCAGATCTGCTCGGGCGTCGCCGTCCTCGAAGAGATCAAGGCCGGCATCCCGAGCCATGTCACCGCCGACCTCGAAGCCACGCCTCAGGTGACGGAGGCCGAGATCCGCGAGCGCATGAGCGGCAACATCTGCCGTTGCGGCGCCTATTCCAACATCGTCGAGGCGATGACCGAGGTCGCGGGAGCGCGGGCATGAAGTCTTTCACATACGAGCGCCCCGGCTCCCCCGCCGAGGCCGCCGCCGCGGTCGCCCGCACGCCGGAGGCGAAGTTTATCGCCGGCGGGACCAACCTCCTCGACCTGATGAAGCTGCAGATCGAGACCCCGCGCCACCTCGTGGACGTGAACGGGCTCGGCCTCGACACGGTGGAGCCGACGGAGGAGGGCGGCCTGCGCATCGGCGCCCTGGTGCGCAACACCGACCTCGCCGCCCATCCGCGGGTGCGCATGGATTACGGCGTCCTCGCCCGCGCGTTGCTCGCAGGCGCCTCCGGCCAGTTGCGCAACAAGGCGACCACCGCCGGCAACCTGCTCCAGCGGACCCGCTGCCCGTACTTTTACGACACCGCGCAGGCCTGCAACAAGCGCCAGCCGGGCTCCGGCTGCTCCGCGCTGGACGGCGTGAGCCGCCAGCTTGCGGTGATCGGCGGCAGCGAGGCCTGCATCGCCACGCATCCCGGCGACATGGCGGTGGCCATGCGGGTGCTCGACGCCACCGTCGAGACGATCGACGCCGCGGGCGCCGCGCGCACAATCCCGATCGCCGAATTCCACCGCCTGCCCGGCGACGAGCCGTCCCGCGACACGAACCTCGAGCCCGGGGAGCTGATCACCGCGGTGACGCTGCCAAAGCCGGTTGCCGGAACACACATCTACCGCAAGGTCCGCGACCGGGCGTCCTACGCCTACGCGCTGGTCTCGGTGGCGGCGATCCTGGGCAAGGACGGCAGCGGCCACGTCGCCTTCGGCGGCGTCGCCCACAAGCCTTGGCGGGTCGAGGCCGCCGAGACCGATCTGCCGAAGGGCGCGAAGGCGGTAACCGAACAGGTCTTCGCTGGCGCCAAGCCGACCCACGAGAACGCCTACAAGCTGAAGCTCGCCGAGCGGACTCTCGGCGCGGCGCTCAACCAAGCGAGGGCCTGAGCCATGAAGTTCGACACCCAAGCCGGCCCGAACCCGATCGACCGCCTGAAGGTCGTGGGCCATGCCACCGACCGGATCGACGGCAAGTACAAGACCACCGGCACCGCGCCCTATGCCTACGAGCGCCACGACGTGGCGCCGGACGCCGCCTATGGCTATGTGCTCGGCTCGTCCATCGCCAAGGGCCGGGTGCGCAGCATCGACACCGCGTCGGCCCGGCAGGCCCCCGGCGTGATCGCGATCGTCACCACCCTCGACACCCCCCGGGTCGAGCGTGGCGTGATGAACGTCGCCTACCTGTTCGGCGGTGACGTGATCCAGCACTACCATCAGGCCGTTGCAGTCGTGGTGGCCGAGACCTTCGAGCAGGCCCGGGCGGCGTCGTTCCTCGTGAACGTCGATTACGCCCCGGAGGCCGGCGTGTTCGATCTCGGGGCTGCGGCCAAGGATGCCGAGCCGGTCCCGGCCGACAGCGGCGAGGGCAGCGGCGGCAACGGCGAGGAGCGCGTCGGCGATTTCGAAGCGGCGTTCGCGCAGGCGCCGGTCACGCTCGACGCGTCCTACAGGACCGCCGACGAGAGCCACGCCATGATGGAGCCGCACGCCACGGTGGCGGCCTGGGACGGCGAGAAGGTCACGCTCTGGACGTCCAACCAGATGATCGGCTGGGGCCACGGCAGCCTCGCCAAGATGCTGAACCTGCCCAAGGACAAGGTCCGTCTCGACGCCCCCTATGTCGGCGGCGGCTTCGGTGGCAAGCTGTTCGTGCGCGCCGACGCGGTGCTGGCGGCTTTGGCCGCGAAGGCAGCCGGGCGGCCCGTGAAGGTGGCGCTGACGCGCCCGCTGATCGCCAACAACACCACCCACCGGCCTGCCACGATCCAGCGGGTGCGGATCGGCGCCACGCAGGACGGCACCATCACGGCGATCGCGCACGAGAGCACATCGGGCAACCTGCCGGACGGCGATCCCGAGACGGCGGTGAACCAGACGAAGTTCCTCTACGCGGGCAAGAACCGCCTGACCGCCATGAAGCTCGCCCGGCTCGACCTGCCGGAGGGCAACGCCATGCGGGCGCCGGGCGAGGCCCCGGGGCTGGCGGTGCTCGAAGTCGCTATGGACGAGATGGCGGAGAAGCTCGGTCTCGACCCGGTGGAGTTCCGCATCCGCAACGACACGCAGGTCGTCCCGACCAAGCCGGATCTGCGCTTCTCACAGCGCGACCTCGTCGGCTGCCTCAAGCTCGGCGTGGAGCGGTTCGGCTGGGCCAAGCGCAACCCGAAGCCCGGTCAGGTGCGGGACGGTCAGTGGCTTGTCGGCCTCGGCATGGCGGCGGCGTTCCGCGACAACATGGTGATGAAGTCGGGCGCCCGAGTGCGGCTTGATGCCAGCGGCACGGTCACGGTCGAGACCGACATGACCGACATCGGCACCGGCAGCTACACGATCATCGCGCAGACGGCCGCCGAGATGATGGGTGTGCCCCTCAATCGTGTGGTGGTCCGGCTCGGCGATTCCGATTTCCCGGTCTCCTCGGGCTCGGGCGGGCAGTTCGGCGCCAATTCCTCGACCGCGGGCGTCTACGCGGCCTGCGTGAAGCTGCGGGAGTCGATCGCCCAGAAACTCGGCTTCAACGCCACCGACGCGGTGTTCGAGGACGGTGAAGTCCGTGCCGGCAACCGTGCCATTCCGCTGGCCCAGGCCGCGGCCGAGGGCGAGCTGGTTGCCGAGGACACGATCGAGTTCGGCGATTTCTCGAAGACGCAGCAGGTCTCGACCTTCGGTGCCCACTTCGTCGAGGTCGCCGTGGACGTCTACACCGCCGAGGTTCGAGTCCGGCGGATGCTGGCGGTCTGCGCGGCCGGGCGGATCCTTAACCCGAAATCGGCCCGCAGTCAGGTGATCGGCGGCATGGTCATGGGCACCGGCGCGGCGCTGATGGAGGAGCTGGCGGTCGATACCAAGCGCGGCTTCTTCGCCAACCACGATCTGGCCGGTTACGAGGTGCCGGTCCACGCCGACATCCCGCATCAGGAGGTGATCTTCCTCGACGAAACCGATCCGATGTCCTCGCCCATGAAGGCGAAGGGCGTGGGCGAACTCGGCATCTCGGGGATCGCCGCGGCGGTGGCGAACGCGATCTACAATGCCACCGGCATCCGCGTGCGGGATTATCCGATCACCCTCGACAAGCTGATCGACCGGATGCCGGACGCGGCCTGATTGCAGAGGGAGCCGACGGCCACGTCCTATGGAATAGGAAGTGGCTGTCGTCGGGGTGTGATCCTCGGGCCGGATCGAAACGGGCGCCGACGCCGCTCCAGTCGGCACCCCGCCGCGCAAGATGAAGGCGCGGATGCGGGTCCGACCACAAACGACTAAATTTTATGTCATGACAGATGATCCGCATGGATCGTGATCGGGTGTCGGCCAATACCTGAGATGTTGTCGGGAATGTGAATGTGGTGGGCCGTAAGACGCTCTCCGCAGCCGGAACACTTTTCGCGGGCTTGGTGTTTCCGGCCGCGCACGACGTGCGGACCGCGTGGCCTGTGCGCTGTTCCTCGTAGGAGCCCGTCAATGGATAAGACAGTCGCTGGCCTGGTCGGGGCCGTCACCCTTCTGGCCGCCGGAGATCCGGCCCAGGCCGCGGTGCCGGCTCCGGTCCGGCTGCAGGCCGTGATGCAAGCCGAGAGCTATGCCGATCTTCTGAAGCCGATTCCCGATGCTGTGGCGCTCCTCAAGGAGTCCGACGCGACGGCGCAGGCCGAGCCTCTATCGGCCGCCTCGGAGGGCGATGCAACGGTCCAGCAGGTTCAGTATTACCACCACCATCACCACCACCGGTTCTACGGGCCGTACTACCATCATCACCACCACCACCATCACCGGTACTACCGGCGGTACCATCACCATCACCACCATCATCATCACGGGTACTTCGTCCCGTACGGGTACTAGAGCGCCCTCAGCCGAAGTGGAAACCGGTTCGGCGCGAGAGAGCGTGTCATAACAAGGACTTAGAGCCGTGCCCGATCGCGTTGCACACGGTACACGACAGTGACACCACCGTCGCCGAATAGGGCGCGGGTCCCCTCTCCCGTGCGGGAGAGGGACAGGGTGAGGGATGAGAACTTTCCGGAAGAGGCGCACCCTGTCAGCGCCTTGAAGGTGCGCGCGATCCTGAACTTTCTCGACCCTCACCCCAACCCTCTCCCGCACGGGAGAGGGGGCATGTCGCGCTTGCCACCCGTGTTGGCAGACGCGTGTCGTGTACCGTGCGCAATGCGGTCGGGCACGGCTCTAAGCAGCCCCGGTGGGGGCACGTCCCCCGCCGCCTGCCGTCAGCCCTGGCTCAGCCCTGGCTCAGCCCTGGCTCTTGGCCGCCCCCAGGATGCGCCGGTAGGTCCCGTCGAACACCGTGTTGGTCGCCGAGGTCCACTGCGAATCCGCCGACAGCGTGTGCCGGCTCGCGTAGATGCGCCGGGACTGCAATTCCCGTTCGGCGGCCTCGTCCTCGGGCATGGGCACGAGCTCGAAGTCCGTGTCCACCGGCACGATTGTGACCTGCATGAACGGCTCGCCCTGCCGGAACACGTGGGTGCGCCCCTCGTCGGGGGCCTTGAAGACCATGAAGTACATCATCGGCCACCAGGGGCGCAGCAGCGCGGGCACCGCGACCGGCACGGTCCCGGTCCGATCGGTGTAGAAGCGCGGGTGCGGTTCGGTCCGGATCGCCCAGCCGTCCTCCACCTTCAGGTCGAGGAGGATCTGGTAGGTGTAGTAGGCCTCGCCGAAACTCCGGAACGGCGGCCATTGCAGCCCGGGCTCGGGCGGCGGTCCGAAATCGCCCTCGAAGACGAGCCTGCCTTCCTGCATGCCGACCCGTAGCTCGGCCGCATAGGGATAGAACAGCTCGATCCCCGCCTTGGCCGCCTCCGAGAAGGGGATGCAGTGCCAGGCGTATTCCTGTGATCCGTCGATCCGGGGCTCGGGTTGCCCCGCCCAGCCCGGGATCTCCAGCCGCGTGCGGCGCGGGCTGAGGCCCGGCTCGTTCAGCCTGAACTTGACCTGCCGCATGCTGATGCTCCCCCGCGACCCGGCTCGCTCCGAGCCACTCCGCAACGCGCCCGGGAGAGGGCCCTCCGCTGAACGGGCGATGCGCGAGGTGCTCTAACTCCCGATCCCCTGTTCTGGTTCGCGACCTCGGGGCGCCGTCCGCACCCCGCCACGGCAACGTGACCGGGCGCGGACCGGCACGCACCGGGCCGCACCGCGTTGACGGGTTACCTTTCGTTTGGAGATCCCGATGGCGGACGCTTTTGCGCCGCGGCCCGCGGTGCTGCTGGTCGAGGATGATCCCGTGCAACTCATGGAGGCGGCCGCGGCTCTGCGGGAGGCCGGCTACGCGGTGGCCGAGGCATCCACCGTCGAGGCCGCGCAGGCGCATCTGGCGGCCCGGCCGGACCTTGTCGCCATGGTGGCGGATGTCGATCTCGCGGGCGCGCCGCTCACGGGCTTCACCCTCGCCAAGGCGGTGGCGGCGCGCTGGCCCGAGCGCGCGATCCTGATCGTATCGGGGTTCGCCTGGCCGGCCGAGGGAGAGGTGCCGATGGGTGCGGGCTACCTGCGCAAGCCATTCACCGCGGACGGGCTCGCGACCGCCCTGCGGGCCGTGCTCACCGCACGCGGCCTGGACGTTTCCGACGCCATGCCCGACCTAGGCGCGATCGGAAACGGGCAGAAGGCCCCCTGATGCCGATACCTCGGTCGCGCCGGTCAACCGTGCCGGGTACCGTTCAGTCGCCGCGCTGGCTCGCCTTCGCGGCGCCGTCATCGGACAGGAGCCAGTCGGGCAGGACCGGGATGACCTCTCCGGCGATCGCGCCAGCGCTCTCCAGGGCCCGTCCCGCCTTCGCCTCGGGGCTCTCGGCCCGGACCTCCGCGAACAACTTGCGGGCCAAGCGATCGAGTTCCTCGTCCGAAAGCTGCTGCCCGTTCGGATCCGCCATCGGAGACCTCCTCGATTCATTCGCTTGTCCCGCGTCGCGGGCGACGTCGGAATAACCCGTCTGCGTCCAGCGTCGGAGCGGTTCGGGTCGCGGAATCATGCGCCATGGTTAGCCGGGTGTGAGCAGGCCCGTGCGGACGCGGTCTTGGAGTGAGAGCGCCCGGACTCGGCGGGATACGCTGGCAATGACGATCAACGTCGCGGGTCGGCTCCACGGGCAACGGTCACTGAGGACCGCCCGACGGATGCTCCATCTCAGCCGGTGCGGCGGCCGCAGCGAATATAGGCGGACGTGCCCCATGCGCTCGTCCAGGTCAGGCAGTCGCCCTCGATGACGAGGCGAACCTGGGAGGACCAGCGGCGGTCCCGGTCCCCGCATTCGGCCGCCATCGTCCAGGCATTGCCGGATCGGTGTGGGTTGCGGAACGTACAGAGGGTGTCGCCGGCCCTGGCGCGCTCGGGCGTGATCGTGGCCGGCAGGTAACCGTGCCGGCGCGACGGGGCGCCGCAGGCCTCGGCCGTCGGGCCCCAGGTCCCGACATAATCGGCAGCCGGGCGAGGCGTCGCGGCTGGAACGGCCGGCTGGGCGGGCGCCATGAGGGCCGGTGCGGAGGCCGACTCGACCACGGGGAAAGTCGCCGCAGGGGTGGCGACGCTCGCCAAAGTGGTCGTCGGATCCTCCGGCCTGGCCATTGCCAGCGCGCGGCGCGGCAAATCCTCCGGCGGGTCGAACAGCGGCTCCCCGACCGCCACGGGCGCCGATATCCGGAACGGCATGTCCTCGGTCAAATAGGCGGCGCAGTAGGCGAACAGGCCAACCCAGCCGGTGGCGAGGAGAATCTGGGGTGTGTAGGAGCGCCGGCCCTCACACTGAGGTTCGACAGGCGCCGCCGCCAGAACGATCGCCGTCACCGAAAACCCTCCGCGCGCCGTCATCGCCGGGCCAGGGCCCGAAACACAGTTTTCGTCACCCATAAGCGACACCGGGCGCCCGCGATCGAGGATTTCTCAGTATCGGGCGAGGGACAGGTTTATTAACGTCCGGTAAATCGTTAACGATGCGTTAACGGCCGATCCGGGGCCGGCTCCGTTGCGCGCGGCACGTCCGACACCTCGTCGGCGCTGACCCGCTGGGCATGGTGGAACGATCTTGCGCAGCCCCGGCCAGCGGCACTGGACGGTGCGGCCCGGGCCTGCCGCCGGAAGTCCTCCGGACGTCAGAAAGCCGTGTCGCGCGTCGCTTCTAGTTTGATCCTGTGAACTGCCAAGTAGAGGGCAAAATATCGCTCGACAGTCTTATTGGATTAAGATTTAGTTAATTCGCCCGGATTGTGGGCGCGATCGAGCTCGTTTCATGGCGTGGACGTCGTTTCGTAACATGCTCTCCTCGTCCGAGGGGGGATCCGAGCCTCAGGGGCCGGCTCATGGATCGGCCCAGTCGGCTTCCCGGCCCGCGGCCGAGCCCACGATGCCGCAGGCCCGGACGCGCCTGAACGCCGAGGCGCCGGCTCAGCGGGCCGCCGTGCCGGATCGAGCCCATTCCTCCCTCGACGCGATCGGCAAGCGCGACGAGATGCTGCGGCAGCGCATCGACGCCATGGTCGACCGGCTGGAGGACATCCGCTCGCTGCAGGACGACTTCGTGTCGATCCTGGAGCCGATCGTCAGCATCAGCGACGAGCTTCCGCGGGCGAGCATGCGCATCGCCGAGCTGGAGACCTCGCTGGCCCAGGAGTTCCAGACCGGCAAGGCGGTCCGGTTGGAGGCCGCCGAGCTCTCGGCCCGCGTCTCGATCCTGACCAACGAGTATTCCGAGGCCTCTGCGCGGGTGGCCCGGGCCGAGGAGCAGCTCCACGCCCGCGACGCCGTCCTGGCCGCGCAGGCGATCGAGCTCCGGGACCGGGTGCTGGCCTTCGAGAATCTGGAGCGGCGCCTCGCCGCCGAGATCGAACAGGGCAAGGCGCTGGTCGCCGAGGGCAAGGCGCTGCGGACGGAGGCCCAGGCCGCCGACAGCGCGCTGACGCGGACGGAGCACGATCTGCAGGCGGCGCGGGAGACCCTGGCGGCCCTCGAACAGGACAACCGGCGGCTGCGAAGCCAGAACGAGGATCAGATCCTGCGCCTCGACGAGCTGGAGTCCCGGTTCCGGACCGTCGAGGGCGCGGTCGAATCCGAGCGGCAGAAGGCGCGGACGGCCGAGGGCCAACTCGCCACCGAGGTCGCGAATCGCGCCCGCCTCGAAGCCCAGTTCGAGACCGACACGGCCGCCCTGCGCACCGAGCGCTCGGCCCTCGCCATGAAGCTGGAGGCCGCCGCCAACCGGGCAGACACGAACGAGCAGCTCCTCGGGCAGGCCCGAGCGCAGCTGCGCGACCGGGACGAGGCCCATCGGCTCGCGGAGCGCAACTTCAAGGAGACCAACATCGCCCGCGTCACTGCGGAGCGGCGTCTGGAGACCGTCCAGGAGGATCTCGCCCGGCAGACGGAGCGCTTCGTCGAGATGCAGCGCGCCCGCGGCGACCTCGACGCGCGCTGCGACATGCTGGGCAAGGCGCTCGCCGCCAAGGACGCCGCCTTGGAGCAGGCCGGGACCCGCAACGCCGCGCTGACCGAGCGGATCGAGCAGCTGACCCATCGCCAGGACGCCGCCCGGATCGAGTTCGAAGCCGCCAACCGGCGTCTCGCCGAGGATCTCCAGAACGAGCGTTCGGAGCGGGCCCTGGTGCAGGGCGCCCTCGACATCGCCCGCGAGACTCGGGCGACGCTGCAGAAGCAGTACGAGGCGCTCAAGCGCTCCGGTCGCGGCTGGCGCCAGCCGGACGGGATGAGTGAGGGCCTGCCGCACGAGCCCGCCCTGCCCGCCAAGCGCGGCGAGCCGAGCAACGTGCACCCGTTCGCATCTCCCGGCACGGCCGGTTGATTCGATGCTGACCTGTGAGGGGTTTTCCAACGATGAGCGATAGGGCTTCGATCGACACCGCCTACAACGGCAGCCCGAACGTGATGATGCGCGCGTGGCAGGCGAAGGCGGACGCGTCCCCCGAGAAGGTGGTCAGTTTCATGGGTCTCGAAAGCCGGAACGGGACCTTCGCCACGACCGAGAGCCCGAACGAGGGCGGCCCCACCGTCACCCGCGAATGGGCCTCGGCCGTCGACCTGATCCGCGAGGCCAGCGAGGCCATCCGGGTCGGCGAGGAGCGGGCGGCCGAGCTGGAGGCGCAACTGGCCCAGGTCGTCGCCCAGGCCGATCTCGAGATCCGGCGCCTGGAGCAGGAGGTCGCCACGGGGGTGCAGAACCTGGCGCGGTCGGAGGAGCGGGTCCGGCTGGCCGAGGTGCGGGCCGCGGAGGCCGAGGAATGGCTCGTGCGTCTCCACGATGCGGCGATCGAGGCCTTCGGCAACCGTGCCAGGCCCGCTCCCGTGACCAGTGTGCCCGACGAGACCGAGTAGCCCCGGTCCTCGTGCGACGATGGCGCAATCGACGACGATAGAGGCCACCGTGATCGCCGAGGCGATACCGCGGGCGCAGGATTCGCACGCTGCGTTCCGGGTCATCGATCCCCGCCTGACCCTCGCGCTGATCCGGCAGGCCGCGGATGAGATCCGCGGCTTCCAGGGGTGGCGCGCCGTCATTCAGCAGCGGGCGAGCGGACTGTTCCGGCGTCTCTACGAGGAGCGCACCGTCAAGGACGCGACGATCCAGGCGCTCGAAGTCGAGCTGTCGCAGATCAACCGGCGGAACGCCGACTTGGTGAGCACCCTCGCGGAGATCTCCTCCGACTACGAGCGCGTCGTGATGCGCTGCATGGAGGCCGAGTTCCGCGTCATGCAGGCCGAGCACAGGGCCTTCGTGGCCGAGCGGTCGGTGTTTCGGCTGGAAGATCTGCTCGACCGCATCGGGGACCGCGCCGGGGTCATGGACAGGGACTGACCCCGGCACGCCGGCGCGCACGAACCTTCGACCTGGGTCAGGACTTATCGGGGGATGAGCGGACCAGTCCAGCCCCCGGCGCCCTATGCCCTCGTGGTCGACGATGACGGTTTCATCCGCATGGATGCGATGGACATCCTGTCGGAGGCCGGGTTCCGCACGTTCGAGGCCAGCGACGGCGATAAGGCCATGAGCCTGCTCGGCCGGGAGCACGCCCAGATCGTGCTGCTGTTCACCGACGTGCAGATGCCGGGCTCGCGGGACGGTTTTGCGGTCGCGCGCGAGACCTCTGAGCGCTGGCCGCACATTGCCATCGTGGTGGCGTCCGGGCAGCTGCAGCCGGGGCCGGGCGACATGCCGGAGGGGGCCCGCTTCATCGGCAAGCCATTCACCACCGACATGGTCCACGACCACCTGCGGGAAATCCTCCCCGACGGGCAGAAGCCGGTGCCGTTGCGGCACTAGGGGCTCAACCGAGCCGGGCTCTCTCCTCCTCGTTGCGGGGAGGCGTTTGGGGATCGCAGAACCCGCGTGGGGGTGCTGCAGAAGGCACTGTCACACGCGATCCTGCACCACCCCTGGCCCCTCCCCACAAGGGGGAGGGGAAAAGCGGCCCGTTCGCCGACCCTCAATTCGCCCGGGCGACCTCCACGAGGTTGTCCGAGAACGACGGGGCGTGGCCCATGTCGGTGAAGGCGCCGGACGAGATGCTGTTGACCGTCCCCTCATTGAGCTGGCGCCAGTAGCCGAGCGTCGCCACCACGATGCCGGCGTTCACGTCATCGGTGATGCGGGCCACGCCCTTGAAGGCGCCGCGGTCGTTGCCGACCTTCACCCGGTCGCCGTCCCGGATGCCGCGCGCATCGGCATCGTGCTGGCTGATCATCACGAACTGCTCGCCCTGGCCCTTCTGCTTGTCCTCCATGTTGGCGTAGCAGGAGTTCAGGAAGTAGTGGCTCTTGGGCGAAACGATGTTGAGCGGGAAGCGCTTGGCCAGCTCTGGATCGTTCGTGCGGGACTCGCGCGGGCCGAGGTAGTCGGGCAGCGGGTCGAGCGCCTCGCCAGGCTGGAAGCCCTCGTACATCTGCCGGAAGGGCGGGGCGACGAAGTTCGTGGCGCCCTCGACCTTGAGCATGCACTTGCCGGTGGGCGTCGGGAAGTTGCCGTTCTTATGCGGAGCCCGGTCGTCCGGCGTGCCCACCTTCAGCCGGGCGAAGCCGTGCTCGCGCATGTAGGCGAGGTCGATGCCTTTGCAGGCGGGGGCGTTCCAATCGACGTAGTGCTCCAAGCACTCGCTATCGGTCCACTTGAAGTTCTCCTCCTCGAAGCCGAGCCGGGCGGCGAGCTGGCGGAAGATCTCGTTGTTGGGGATCGCCTCGCCCGGCGCCTCGGCGCATTTGGTGTTGTAGGTCAGGTAGAGGTGACCCCAGGACAGGATCATGTCCTCCATCTCCGCGCCCATCGTGGCCGGCAGCAGGATGTCGGCGTAGGAGGCGGTGTCCGAGATGAAGTGCTCGGCCGAGACCATGAACAGGTCCTCGCGCATCAGCCCCTCGACGATCTTGTCGGTCTCGGGCGCCTGCGTGACCGGGTTCGAGTTCCAGCACATCATGGACATGATCGGCGGGTCGAGCTGCATCTCGCCGGTCAGCGCGCGGCCGATCTGGAGGTTCGAGACGACACGGGTGCCCTCCGGGATCAGGTCGGGCCGGCACATCACGTCGAACTTGTAGGGGTGCTCCCAGACACCGAACTGCGTGACGCCGCCGCCGACATGGCGCCACGCGCCGGTCAAAGCCGGGATGCAGGTCACGGCCCGGATGGTCTGGCCGCCGCCATAGTGCCGCTCCAGCGCCACGCCCATGCGGATCGCCGCGGGCTGCGCCGTGGCGAGTTCGCGGGCCAACGTGCGGATGTCCTCGGCGGTGACGCCGGTGATCTCGGCCGCCCATTCCGGCGTGCGGGTGCTGGCCCGCTCCTTCAGCTCCGCGAAGCCGACCGTGTGGTTGTCGACGTACTCCTGATCGACGAGGCCCTGCGCGATGATGGAATTGATGAGCGCCATGGCGAGCGCGCCGTCGGTGCCGGGTTTCGGGGCGATGTGCCAGTCGGCGGCCTTGGCGGTGCGCGACGCGTAGGCGTCGATCACCACGACCTTGGCGCCCTTCTTCTGGGCGTCCTTCACGATCGCCCAGTGGTGCAGGTTGGTGCTGACGGAGTTGCAGGCCCAGATCACGATGTACTTGGCGTGGATGTAACTGTCCGGGTCGAGGCCCGCGGTGGGGCCGACCGTGAGCAGCCACGCGGTGCAGGAGCCCTCGCCGCAGAACGTCCGCTCGGTGACGGTCGCGCCCATCCGGTTGAAGAAGGCGTCGCCGCCGTTCAGCCCGTGCACCAGCCCCTGGTTGCCAAGATAGCTGTAGGGCGCGATGGCCTCAGGTCCGTACTGGTCGATGATCGCTTTCCAGCGGGTGACGATGGTGTCCAGCGCCTCGTCCCAGGTGATCCGCGCGAACTGCTTCGACCCCTTCGGACCGACCCGCTTCATCGGGTGGAGGAGCCGGTCCGGGTGATAGTGGCGCTTCTCGTAATCCTTCAGCTTCACGCAGAGACCGCCGCGGGTCATCGGATGATCCGGGTTGCCGCGCACCCCCTGAAGCTGGCCGTCCTTGACGTCGAACAGCATCGAGCACGTGTCCGGACAGTCGTGCGGGCAGCCCCCGAAGAAGGTCTCGGTCAGGCTCTCGGCCTCGGCCACGATCAGGGAGTCCGGCTTGACGATCTCGTTCATGATTCCTCCGCGCCCAAGCGCCCAGCCTTCTTGTCGTGCGGGGGCCGCTCAATGCGGATTTATGATGCATTGAATTCCGAACAATTCCAAATCACGTCTCGTTAAAGCTCCTGAGTAGCGCTATCGTGCTACAAGGCCAGCACTATTCATGCCCGGTGATCGCCCGCTCGGCCATCGGCGAAGGCCGGGTGACGGGATGGATCGTCACGGCGCGTGCGTCACCCACCGCGGCCTCGCGGTGTCGCGAACCGCCGCTCCGGGCCCCATCTGGAGAAGACGCTTCTCAATCGCGGGCCCGGATCCAGGCGGCGGTTGCATCCCGCCCACCGGCCTGATTCACATCGGCGGACTCACGTCCCGCCCGCACCGCCACGAGTCCATCGGTTCATGCGACACGACACGCTGCGCCTCGGCGCCTTCTTCTACGCCACCGGGCACCACGTGGCCGGCTGGCGCCACCCGTCCAGCGAGGCGGATGGTGGCCTCGTGCTCGAACGCTACGTCGGGTGGGCGCAGAAGGCCGAGGCCGCGAAGTTCGACCTCGTGTTCCTCGAAGACGGGACCGGCATCCGCGACAGCAACCTGCGCTCCAGCGAGCGGACGGCGCGCTCGACCCATTTCGAGCCGGTGACGCTGCTCTCGGCGCTGGCGGCTGTGACGAGCCGAATCGGGCTGGTGGCGACCACCTCGACGAGCTTCAACGAGCCCTACAACGTCGCCCGCCGGTTCGCCTCTCTGGATCATCTCAGCGGCGGCCGCGCCGGCTGGAACCTCGTGACCTCGACCACCGACGCGGAGGCCGCCAATTTCGGTGCCGACCGGATCGCGCGCCACGGCGACCGCTACGAGCGCGCGGAAGAGTTCGTCGACGTCGTCCTCGGCCTGTGGAACACCTGGGACGACGGGGCCGTGGTCATCGACAAGACGACCGGCCAGTTCTCGAAGCCGGACGGCTTCCGCCCCCTGAACCATCACGGCACGCATTTCGAGGTGCGGGGCCCACTCAACATCTCGCGCACGCCCCAAGGCCAGCCGGTGCTGGTGCAGGCGGGCGCGTCGGGCCCCGGCAAGGATCTCGCGGCCCGCACCGCCGAGATCGTGTTCACCGCCAACCAGACGCTGGATGAGGCGACGGAATTCTATGGCGACCTGAAGGACCGGATGGGCCGCTTCGGCCGGGAGCGCGACGATCTGAAGGTCATGCCCGGCCTGTTTCCCGTGGTGGGACGCAGCGAGGCGGAGGCACGGGCGAAGTTCGAGGCGCTCCAGGACCTGATCGACCCCGTGGTCGGTCTCGCGCTCTTGGAGCGGATGATCGGCGGCTTCGACCTCTCGGGCTACGATCCGGACGGGCCCGTGCCGGAACTGCCCGAGGCCAACGGCGCCAAGTCGCGTCAGCAATTGATGTTCGACCTCGCCCGCCGGGAGGGGCTGACCCTGCGCCAGCTCTATCTGCGGATCGCGGGCGCGCGCGGCCATTCGCAGATCGTCGGGACGCCCGCCCAGATCGTGGACGAGATGGAAGAGCGCTTTCAAAAGCGGGGCGCGGACGGCTTCAACATCATGCCGGCGACCCTGCCCGGGGGGCTCGACGACTTCATCGAACTGGTTCTGCCGGAACTCCGCCGCCGCGGCCTGGTCCGCACGGAGTACGAGGGCCGGACCCTGCGCGGGCATCTCGGCACGCGGCCGCCGGCCAGTCATCCGCTGCGTCAGGGGTGATCGGGCCTGCGGCTCTCGCTGGGAACGCGCGCCGGCTCGGCTTCTCTCCCTCCCCGCGGATCCCCGACGTGCGGGGCGCCTGCGATAGGTCCATGGAGCCGGACTTGCCGGCCCCGATCAGGCTCACCCGAACGGGCCGGCCCTCCTGTGCGCGCCGCTGCAGCTTGGCGGATAGGGACATGGCGGATCCTCCCCGGCCTTTCAGCGGTCGGTCGGGATCGGGGTCCCGTGCCCGCCGCGTTTGGTCTCGGTTGCCGGCCGGGATTACCAATTGCGGCTGTCCGAGCCTACGCGACGGCGTGTGCCGCGCTCAGTCCGCCCCGGCCGTCATCGTCATCAGCCTGGACCGGTGGACGACCGTGTCCTCGCCCTGCTGGCGGACGGGCCAGGGGAGGTCGAGGGGCGGCCGAGTCGGCTTCAGGGATTTGGCGCCGGGGATGTCGGAGTTGGCCGCGGCGATCATCGTCGCAAGGGCATCGGGACCTTCGAGCCACGCGGATGGTGCAGGGGCATGACGACCCCGATCGAGGGGCGTTGCGAAGGCGACATCGCCGCCCGGCCGCGTGACTCGGCTGGCCTCGGCGACGAGGCGGGCCGGATCCGGCACGCAATCGAGCCCGTTCAGCGCGACGACGAGGCGGAACGTGTTCGCGGCGAACGGGAGGGCCTGGGCATCGGCGATCCAGAAATCCACCCGTTCGGCCTCGGGCGGGAAGTGGTAGGTTTCCCGGCGCTCATAGGTGTCGCCGCCGTGCCGGAGCGGGTAGCGCAACAGGCCCCGATCGAGGATGCCTCGGCCAATCCGCAGAAGGGGCCAGTTCAGGTCCACGCCGAGCACCGGCGCGTCGTAGGCGGCCGCCAGATCGAAACTGGTCCGGCCGGCGGTGCAGCCGATATCGAGCCTCGGGCCGCGCCCAACACCAAGGTGCCGCAGGGCTTCCGCCAGGCAATGCCGGGCCCGGCCGTGCGGCGGCTCCGCACCGTCCGGCTCGCCCTCGAACAGGTCACCGTAATGATCGTGGGCGTATCGCGATTGCTGTGCGCGGCCGATGCTGTGGACCGAGTCCGGCCCGAGCGCTGCACTGATCACCGCCTCCACCGCTGCATCCTCGACATCGCTCGCCAGGACGAGCGGAAGATTCGCCGAAAGCCAGCCGCGGACGTCCGGGACCAGGATCGGGACGCCCGCGATGATCGGGAAGCGCTCACCGCACGCCGGATCGAGGCAGCGCAGGACCCCGGACACGACCGCGTTGCTCGTCGCCTGCGCGCCCGGCTCCAGGACCAGCGCGATGCGGCGGCAGGTCGGGCAGATCGGCTTCAGGGCGTCGAAGTGCAGGCGGCGCATCGGGTCAATTGCCGATCATCACGGCGGCGCGCTGCCGGCGCGAGAGTATCAAGCCGGGCGCATTCAGGTTGCGCCATCGCCCGCCGCCGGCCCGCCACAGTACATCAACCATCATCATCCAATCGTTTCCTGCACTCATTTTAGGCCATCATAAGCCATATCCCGCTTTATGGCCAGCTTTCATAGTTTGTGGTGCCGGTTTCGATAATTAAATGAAAGATATTTAAGCAAAATAACAATTTCAGAAGCTTATTTATCGTTCGAAAAAATCTTACATTGTATATGATCCAGCACACAAAATATTTTATTTTCAAGCGATAAGCTATTCCAGCAGAAGTTTTATTGGATCCCGGTTTGACAGCGGTTGGTTGTTTCGCAAACGCTCAGGTTTCTTCACCGATGCAGCGTCGCGGTCGGCTCGCCTGAAGGCCACCGCACGTAGGAGACACCGCGGTCGGTTGAGCGGCCCTGCACAGCGCTGCAGCGCCCGCCGGTCGGCGTTCGGCCGTTTCGCGTGGACGGCCGCGTGCGGCACGGCCGGCCCATCAGGCGCGGTTCGATCGGCAGGGGTGCAGGCTACGGCGCAGCCGACTGGGTCGGGTGCGGAGCCCGCGTCGTGCCGTCAGGCCATCGCTGCCGTCAGGCGGCTGCCGCCCCGGGCTCGACGTCGGCCCCTGCGGGGGCCCAATCGGCGTCCCAATCCTGCACGCTGTGGCCGGGTGAGACCTCCCGATACAGCCGCTCCGGCGGCTCGTAGTCCGGGGCGCGGATCGGGCTGCGGATCTCGTCGTCCGGCAGGGCGTGCCGCGCCCGGCGCCGGGCCGGATCAGGCACGGGGACGGCCGCCAGCAGCTTCTTTGTGTAGGGGTGCTGCGGGTTCCCGAACACGGCGTCCCGCGGGCCGATCTCGACGATCTCGCCGAGATACATCACCGCCACCCGGTGGCTCACCCGTTCCACCACCGCCATGTCGTGCGAGATGAACAGATAGGCGAGGCCGAACTCGGCCTGCAGGTCGAGCATCAGATTCACGACCTGCGCCTTGACCGAGACGTCGAGGGCCGAGACCGCCTCGTCGGCGACGATCAGCCGGGGGTTCAGGGCCAGCGCCCGGGCAATGGCGATGCGCTGGCGCTGGCCGCCGGAGAACTCGTGCGGGAAGCGCCGCGCCATGTCGGGGGCGAGCCCGACCCGGGCGAGCAGATCCTCGGCGCGGCGCAGGGCGTCCGTGCGGGAGGCGAGGCGATTGATCAGCAGCGGCTCGGCCACCGCGGCGCCGACGCTCATGCGCGGGTCGAGGCTCGCGAATGGATCCTGGAAGATCATCTGCATCCGGCGGCGGCGGGTGCGCAGGGGGCCGGCGTCGAGACCCGTGATGTCCTCGCCGTCGAGCACGACCGAGCCCGACAGGGGCTCGACGAGCCGCAGGATCGAGCGGCCGGTGGTGGACTTGCCGCAGCCGGATTCACCGACCAGCGCCAGGGTCTCGCCCGCCGCGAGACTGAACGAGACTCGCTCGACCGCATGGACGCGGCCGGTCACGCGGCCGAACAGGCCGGAGCGGATCTCGAACCGGGTGGTCAGGTCGCGCACCTCCAGCAGCGGGCGTTCGGCGGCTCTGACGGTGTCGGGCAAGGGATCGGGCGAGAAATCCGGATCGTCGGCAGGCGCCGTGGCGAGGCCGGTGGCCCGGTCGATGATGGGGAAGCGCATGGGCCGGGAGCGGCCCGCCATCGCGCCGAGCCGCGGGACGGCGGCGAGCAGTGCCCGAGTATAGGGCTCGGTGGGCTCGGAGAAGATCCGCGCGGTCGGGCCGTCCTCGACGGCGCGGCCTTTGTACATCACCACCGTCCGGTCGGCGATCTCGGCCACGACGCCCATGTCGTGGGTGATGAACAGGACCGACATCCCCTCCTGATCCTGGAGGCTCTTGATGAGGTCGAGGATCTGGGCCTGGATGGTCACGTCGAGGGCGGTGGTCGGCTCGTCGGCGATCAGGAGCTTGGGCCGGCAGGCCAGCGCCATGGCAATCATCACCCGCTGGCGCATGCCGCCGGAGAAGCGGTGCGGGTAGTCGTGCAGCCGCGCGCGGGCCGCCGGGATCCGCACCGTGTCGAGGAGCCGGAGGGCCTCCGCCTCGGCGGCGGCGCGCGACAGGCCCCGGTGCCGGATCAGCGCCTCGGCGATCTGGAAGCCGATCGTCAGCACCGGGTTTAGGGAGGTCATCGGCTCCTGGAAGATCATGGCGATGGAATCGCCGCGCACCCGCCGCATCTCGGACTCCGGGGCGGCCAGGAGGTCCCGGCCTTCGAAGCGCACGCTGCCGCCGATGCGGCTCGCGTCCTGGGGCAGGAGCCGCAGGACCGACAGGGCGCTGACGCTCTTGCCCGAACCGGATTCGCCGACGAGCGCCACGGTCTCGCGGGGGCCGACATCGAAGGAGACGCCGTGCACCACCGACCGCCAGCGCCCGTCCGAGCGGAAGGAGACCGTGAGGTCGCGGACGGAGAGGATCGGATCCGTCATGGCCTGTCTCCCGGGGCTTTCATGAAAGCGTAGGGCGTCGCGCCCCGTCGGCGAGGGGCGGGGGCGCTGCCCGCGTGTCGTAAGCACAAGACGGTCCACCCACGGCGGTCCGTCCACAGCCAGCGGGACAAGCGGCTTCGGCTCCCGTCTGAGGTCGCACGCCCGCATCGTCCAGTGGCCACATCGCGGAGGGGCGATCAATCCGCCTGCCTGAATACAAAACGCAAAATCGGACCCCTGGCGCAGGGTTTGCGAGGCGCCGCCCGTGATCGCGATGACCGTACTGCCCGTCCACCTCTGGAGCCTGCCTGCCGCCGAGCCGGCGGCTGCGTTGGTGCGCGTCCCGTCCCCGTTGTCACACCGGGCCATTGCGCCCCTGCCTAAGAATTGTTCAAACTCGCCCACAAGGCGTGGGCCGGCGACGCGTGCCTGAGATCCGCACCGCCAGGGAGATCACGATGGACCGCAGGACCTTCCTCAAGGGTTCGGCCGCGCTCGGGCTGGCCGCGCCGCAGGTCGCGATGCCGGCGCTCGCCCAGGGCGCCAAGGTGCTGCGCTTCGTACCGCAGGCGAACCTCGCGAATTTCGATCCGATCTGGGGCACCCAGTACGTGGTGCGCAACGCCGGCACCCTCGTGTGGGACATGCTGTACGGCGTCGACGATCAGCTGAAGCCGCAGCGCCAGATGGTCGAGTCCGAGGAGGTCTCGGGCGATCACCTGACCTGGACGTTCCGGCTGCGCCCCGGCCTCACGTGGCACGACGGCGAGCCCGTCCTGTCCAAGGACGTTGTGGCGAGCCTCACCCGCTGGATGGCCCGCGACCCGATCGGCCTCATGATCCGCGGCGTCCAGGACGAACTGGCAGCGACCGACGACCGGACCTTCCGCTGGCGCCTCAAGAAGCCGTTCCCGAAATTGCTCTACGCGCTCGGCAAGACCAACGCCCCGATGGCGCTGATCATGCCGGAGCGGATCGCCAAGACCGACCCGTTCACGCAGATCACCGAGTATGTCGGCTCGGGCCCGATGAAATTCGTGCGCAACGAGTGGGTTCCGGGCGCGCGGGCGGTGTTCGAGAAATACGCCGGCTACAAGCCGCGCGAGGAGCCGAATTCCTGGCTGGCCGGGGGCAAGCGCATCCTCGTCGACCGGGTCGAGTGGGTGATCATGCCGGACGCCGCCACCGCCTCGGCGGCCCTGCAGAACGGCGAGGTCGATTGGTGGGAGAACCCGATCTCCGACCTCGTACCGCTGCTGCGCAAGAACGCCAACCTGGCCGTCGATATCGCCGACCCGCTGGGCAATGTCGGGTCGTTCCGGATGAACCACCTGTATCCGCCCTTCGACAATCCGAAGATCCGGCAGGCGGTCCTGACCGCCATGAACCAGGAGGATTACATGCGGGCGATCGTCGGCGACGACGACAACCTGTGGAAGAAACTTCCGGGCTTCTTCACCCCGGGTACGGCGCTCTACAGCGAGGCGGGCGGGGAGAATGTCGGCAAGGGCGACATCGCGCTGGGCCGCAAGATGCTCAAGGAGGCCGGCTACAAGGGCGAGCCCGTCACCTGCATCGTGGCGCAGGACCAGCCGATCACCAAGGCGCAGGGCGACATCACCGCCGACCTCCTGAAGCAGATGGGCTTCAACGTCGATTTCGTCGCCACCGACTGGGGCACAACCGGCACCCGGCGCGCCTCCAAGGCGCCGCCCAGCCAGGGCGGCTGGAACATGTTCCACACGTGGCATGCGGGCGCCGACACCATCAACCCGGCGGGCTACCCGGCGGTGCGGGCCAACGGCGACAAGGCGTGGTTCGGCTGGCCGAACGTCCCGCCCGTGGAGGCGGGGATCACCGAGTGGTTCGACGCCGCCGACCCGGCCTCCGAAAAGGCCGCGATCGACAAGGTCAACGCCGCCGCCTGTGAGGGCGTGGTCTACGTCCCGACCGGGTTTTTCCTCGGCTACCAGGCGTGGCGGAAGAACGTCTCGGGCATCGTGAAGGGGCCGATCCCGTTCACCTGGGGGGTGTCGAAGGCGTGATGGTGCGGATGGTGATCACGCTGGTAACAGCTGCGCGCTCTCCCTCCCCCCTTTGCGGGGGAGGGTACCCTGCGAAGCAGGGGGGGAGAG